>JAGRAK010000376.1 GCA_020434645.1 Bdellovibrionales bacterium
TATTAAAGGAAAAACCATTTTCAAATATCAGCTGGTGGATTTCTTGTGGGATACCGCAGCCCGAATCTTCGATGGTGATTTTAACTTCGGCACCCATATCACATACGGTGAAATGAATTTTGCCTACAGAAACAATGGAATCGACAGAGTTGTTGACGATATTTCCTAATAGAGCGCGAAATTCATGAGGGGTATGCGAAGTTAACGCGGAAGCAAGAGCATCATCAATTTCATAAGAAAAATTAATCTTAGTCGGTACAGCAAGTGAGATCTCACGAATTGACCTAATGAGTGTGCCATAAATGTCAGTTGATGCGCCTATAGGATCTTTTGTAGGGACTACGTCATCAAGTGATGAGACAATGGCTCTCATTTGAGTGATTGAGCTCGACAGAACTTCTTTTTCAAGTTTTGTGCTATCAGGTAGGCGAGAAGGAATACGCATCAGTGCTGCGAGTGGAGTCCGTAGATTGTGGCGCACTTGTCTTGCAAGTTCGGTTTGGATTTGAGCACGCTCGAAGTCGATGTCTTTTTCAAATTGATCGAGGAGTTTTCTTTTCATTAGTCTAGTTTGTGGAATTGAAACTAACACTAAAATGAGCCATGCAAGTATAGAGTAGGGGATAAATCTAAAGCGACTAGCTTCATAAATGATATGATCTGACAGTCCAGTTTGTAGTGGATTATCTATAGGAATTATTATCTGTTCAGTTAAAAATCTTTTCCATAGTGATGGTTGTAATTCGAGCTGCGAAATAGCCGGTAGCGAAAAAGATCGTCCTGGTCTTTCTGACTTAAATTTTATTGCTTGAAAACTATTACTTCGGGCGGCCTCTAATGTTAGACTCACTTCACGGAAGTTTTCACTTTGCATGAGATGGCTTACAAATTGAGTAGTTTGCTTAGCGACAGAGTAAAGATTGAGAGAATTGGCCAGAGTGGCTAGGCACATTAATAATAGAAGTCCAAAAGTCGCAAAAATAATTTGTTTTTTTTCAAAACGATTAACGACATCTGTCTGGCTCGTATTCATAAATGATCCTTTTTAGCCAGCACACACTGAATGGGTTGAATGGGGCATCCTGATAGCGAGTGAATCATTGAAATATCAAGTTTGTGTGTAAATATCTCAGGAAGCAGGATAACTTGGTTATTCTGATTAGCTTGTGTGAATAAATGACTGACGCTTTGTAAGGTCTTTTTATTACAAGCCCATAAATTTTTATCTTTTTCTACATCGACATCAAAAGTTTCAGGAGAGTCTTTTTTACGGGCATAATTAGCTAAAGCTTCACATAGCGCATGTCGCGATACGTGCTCTGGGTTCGTGCCAAGTGAGAGGCCAAGAAATTCTGGGAGCTTACTTTTTAGTGTAATACTACAGACCACTCCTAAAAATTGTTCTGGTGTAGACATCTTGTAAAAGGTGACATGCGCGTCGGTGTTGAGTATTTTAAATTCTTCAGAAAGTCTAAGGGCTGAATTATATAGTGGGCTGTCTGGATTTTGTACAAGCTGAAAAGAAATATTAAGGCGAATATGTTCATTAAAGAAATACCTCTCTAGTGCCTCATGCTGTGCGTGAATTTCAGCACTTGATTCTCCCGATATGGCAAATCCGACAGAGCCAATTTTAAGTTTATCGCAGATTAAATGCTCAATAGCTTCGCTTGAAGCTTTCTCAAGGGCAGTCTCTTGAGTATCGTGG
>JAGRAK010000377.1 GCA_020434645.1 Bdellovibrionales bacterium
CAA
Organism: Bdellovibrionales bacterium; assembly: GCA_020434645.1. Taxonomy (GTDB): domain Bacteria; phylum Bdellovibrionota; class Bdellovibrionia; order Bdellovibrionales; family UBA1609; genus RBG-16-40-8. Next base: position 4 of record JAGRAK010000377.1, read on the forward strand.
CGCTACGATTTTTTTCTGCGCCATAAATAAAATCCAATGGCTCCAATGAGTAGAGCGAGTGCACTTAATTTAGTTTTGAGGTCGTTGCCTTTAGGTTCTGGCGGCATTGCTGACGGATCAATTTCGGGTAGCCTAATCGGTAAACCTTGTCGTTCGTTATTACCCTGCATTGGTATTTGTGGGTTTGAATCCAAGATATCTTTTGGCGCAACTACGCGAATGCTTTCAATTGCTTTTAAAAAATCAGAACTGTATTTGGTGTAGTGATCTTTGTGGGCGCTGAATGTGACGAGTATAGCCAGACGATCTTTAACTGTGGCGAGATAACGGGTGTAGTACGACGCAATTTCGCTGCCCAGATGCATTCCATCAATCCATGGGTGCCCTGCGATTAGACGTTCTTTCACATGGAGTACCTTTGAGGGTGTAACTTTACCCGTTTTATCGGGCAGTGAGCGCGGCGATTTTAGGTGCGAGGTGTAAGTTGTGAGAGTATCTGTTGGCCCCACTTCTTTCGCTGTGAGAATGATAATGGCTTCTTTAGCCTGTTTTTCATATTTACTAATGCAGACCCACTCTGTTCCATCAAGTTTGCATTCCCAATTGGGTGGCATTTCAAAGCTAATATAAGCATTGCTAAAAAGTGCAGCGGATGCATTTGAAGAAAAAAGTCCAATCGTTATTGTGATAGTAATGAGACTTATGCTGAGCAGTCGTAACAACATTGAAGCACCTCGGTAAGTGCTTCAATTATCTGTTATTTTTTAAAATAACTGTAGTTATTAAGGCTGACGACTTGACTCAAGTCTAGTCGCAAGAACTTGTTTCATAGCCTCAAGAGTGTCTATTACCTTGCCTGAAGAAATACGTCCTTTTAGTGAGGCAATGGGTTTGCCACTATCGATAAGTATAGTTCGAATTTGTACAGCCGTAAGGTTGGGGTTGGCACTCCAGATCTGAGCCGCTACGCCAGCAACAAGAGGTGACGCCATTGATGTTCCCATTAACCCAACAAACTGATCATTTCTTGGGTTCTTCTTATAACTCGAAATGATGGGCTTTTCAGGCGTTCCACCGGGTGCGCCGAGATGAACGGAGTTTCCGAAGTTCGAGTAAAACGTGATTTTGTCATTCTCATCTGTGGCGGCAATTGAAATAATATTTTTATTTTTATAATTGCATGGGAACGAGGGCTTGAGGTCATTGTTAACGGTGTCATTGCCTGATGCCGCTACGACGAGCACATCTTTTGATTCGGCGTAGTTCATAGCTTCTCGAACAACAGCTAAGTCATCTTCCCATCCGAATGACATATTCAGTACTTTTGCGCCGCGATCGACACTGTATTTGATCGCCCCTGTTACAGACGCAATATCAAATCCAAGGCCAGCACCGAATTTAGTTGGCAAAATACGTGCTTTTTTGGCTGCACCAAAAATATTTGAAGCTGCAATCCCGGCTACATGTGTGCCGTGACCAAAGTCATCAAATGGTGAGGCATCATCTTGACCAAAATCGTAACCGGCAACGTCATCAATAAATCCGTTGTTGTCGTCATCAATGCCGTTACCTGGAATTTCATTAGAGTTCACATAAATATTAGAAGAGAGTGCGGGGTGATTGTAGTCAACTCCTGAATCAATAACTCCCACGATCATACCGGCACCAGTTGCAACCTTCCAAGCCAAC
>JAGRAK010000378.1 GCA_020434645.1 Bdellovibrionales bacterium
TGTTTAGCTTATGATCCGGCTGTTAAAAATACGACGAGCATATGTTTAGATTTTAGTGGAGTAGTCGTCATGACCCCCTCATGGCTTGGTGAATTCATTCAAACCCTACAAAGCAAAGGCATTGTCGACATTCAGTTTTTACCCAGCACCAACCCCACTGTTGTATCGTCAATTGAATTTATAGAGCCTGAAATTAAAAGTACAAATGGCTAGCGCTTCTGGCATCGTGCTGACATACACGACTTAACAAATGAATTGCCATACATAAGTAATATCTTATTAAATAGAACACGATTAGAACAAGGGAGATGAAATGACTCAAAGTATAGAAAAATCAAAAAATCTCGCAATGCCGCTCACCTTAGCCGCCTTAGCGTTTGCTACAATCTGGTTTTCTATTCAATCAGTGCCACTTTCTGTTGAGGTTTCAGTTGAGCCCGTCTCTATCGCAGACAACGAACATTCGCAAATTTTTTGGCGACTCCCCGGCAATCCAGATTTTTCTGAAGACAGGAGCGACCATTTTCAATATAAACTAACGGATAATCTCATAGTACACACGGTACCACCCAACGCCACAGACATTCGCATTGACCTTCTGTCTGGAGTAGGATCGATTAAACTTAAATCTATTTGCATTCGACAATTTACGTTTAATTTACACTGCTATCAGGGAGAAACTCTATCTACATGGATAGATATTTTTGACACTCAACTAGATAACACAGAGACGTCTTCAATACTTATGACCACAGCCGAAGATCCTCGAATAACATATCATTTGCCTGACGAGCTCTCTCAAAACTTACTATTATTGCGCTTATCATGCTCGCTCGCCGGCAGCGCACTGCTATTTCTTTTAGTTTGGTTGTTTAGATACAGATGCGGCAAACTTAAGACAAAAAATTAAGTCTTATCTTTAATCAAATTTAAAATTTCAGCCTCTACACTTTTAGCTGCCGCCTCTTCACGAACGTCACCAAGAGGCGAATTTAATAAATCATTTGGATCAAAATCAATTTCATTTGAACCAAGGAGCCACTGCACAGCAAGTGCTGCCGTTCTACGGTTGGCATCTTGAAAGAGATGATCTTTGACTAAATTTACATACAGATAAACAGCCGCTTCGCCGACACTCTGGTTATGAGCCATTTCAAACGCGAGACCAATAATTTTTCGCGCACTATCAACCGGATCAGAAACAATGCTGAGACTATGTGATTTACCTGTCGGAATTTTTATAAGCACGGGCTCGTTTCTCCAAGTGCTATCCGTTCGTGCAGTCAAAATTTGGTTGAGACGCGCCAGCTCACTTGAAGTTAAATTTTTAATACTATTCGTAGATTCGCGAACATACTCTATCGCGTGTTGAAGACGCTGCTCTTCTCTCTGCTTTTGTAAATGACTCAAACTCATTGGCGGACTCTAATTATATTCTGACCCGGAGGCAAGCTCTCGGTTTTTAATTTCTGGTGTATTTTTCAATAATTGTCTTAAGCATCAAGTACGTGATGGTGAGCTGAGCCCGCCGCCCAAGCTCAAAATCAGCAAAGTCAAATCCCGGCGATACAGAAAGCCCCCATAAACTGTACCCACTGCCCATCGGGCAATCTTACCCCCTGCCATGTGCCAGAAGGCACGACGACCCATGTTCACGATTTCTTTAGATTTATAGGTCTCTTTAT
>JAGRAK010000379.1 GCA_020434645.1 Bdellovibrionales bacterium
AGCAATCGTAATTGCTGTGAAAAATGTAAGCGAGAGATCCCCTGCGCGAGCGCATAATAATAATGAGGCTATAACTGAAAAAAGAAGCATACCGTAAATAAGATCTAAATGGCCGTATTGAACACGCGATGCCACAACTGGCATGAATGCAAATGTTGCGGCAATAAGAGCAAATTGTAAGCCACTTACTTTGGCCTCATAGCCCCAAAGTTTTGCCAAACTGACAGTGGCTTTTGCCCCCAAAAATGCCACAAGGACTTGCGACAACATTAGCCCTAAATTCATTGTCAGCACGACTGGCCAACCGAAAAATGCAGCCAAGTCATATATGGGCAGGCGCCCCAAGATATCGGCGACAGGCGTTCCGCCAATAATATCAGGCCGATAAAATACGCTTGAAGGTCCACCATTTTTTAAAATATTCTGCAAACTCGGCAGCTGAAAAAGAGCGTCATTATTCATAAACATATGTGCCACGAAATTCGACTCAATTATGAGCCAGCCAAGAACTATAGCGGCAAGAGTCCAGACTAAGTTGAAAAAATCAGTTTGTTCATGCTGCACAATTATTTTTTTAATTTTGATTAAATTCAAGATGCCTACCCCACTGTTTACAGTAATTGTAAGTGGGCGTAGGCCCTTCGTCCAACACAACCTCGACGTTAAGACTAGATGAACTACGAACAAGGACTAAAGCCGAGATAGCAGGCGAGATGCTCGCTATAGTATCAAACTTCACATTTAGTTTATATTGCTGAAATCTTTAACATCTTTGTGATTTCTGACCGATAGATCATCTATATTATGAAAGCTCATTTACAAATTGTTATCCCCGCCTACAACGAAGCCAGTCGTATTGGTGCGACCATAGAAAATCTCATGGCTGAGCTGTCAAAACGCACAGAGCATATACAAGTTTTAGTGGTACTCAATGGCTGCAAAGACGACACACTTGAAGTAGTTGAGTCTTATCGTAAACTTTATCCAGATAAAATTATCGTTCAAGATCATCGAGAGCCACTTGGCAAAGGGCGCGCTATTATTCACGGATTTAAAATGTGCACAGCTGAGTACGTTAGCTTTATGGACGCTGATGGCTCTGTCTCAGCAAGCTCTGTGCTCAGCCTGCTCGATCGAATAGGTCAGTACGATGCAGCCATCGGGTCACGTCGCTGTGATGGGGCAAAAATTCTTGTGAAACAACCTTGGCCAAGGCATGTAGCTGGGCGTGCCTACGCCTGGCTGACTCGATTACTGCTCGGCCTTCCGTTTTGCGATACACAATGTGGCGGTAAAATTTTTAAAAAAGAAGTCGCCGATGTGATTGCTTCAAATTGCACAGAGTACGGTTGGGCTTTCGATGTTGCGATGTTAGATATTATTTTACTCAAAGGATTTACCGTTAAAGAACTGCCCATCATCTGGACAAATGATGACCGAAGTAAAATAAAACTATTTAAAGATGGCTTTCAAATGCTAAAGAGCCTGCTTCGTCTTCGCTATTCGAAAAGAACCGTCGAATATAAAAATGTGCTCATGCTTCAGCACCACTTTATCAATCAAGGCACCTATAAACGCTGTTATAAATTTGCTGAGCACCTGGCGAGTCAAGCACGCCACATCTCGATCGTCTGCGTCGACACCAAGATGAACGGCTTTTGGCCAA
>JAGRAK010000037.1 GCA_020434645.1 Bdellovibrionales bacterium
ATAGGTCAGTTTTTTCTTCATTTGATTCGGGTGACCTCATAAGGGTTGGCCGGCCTAATTTAACGACAGATGATGATTCATCTTGTGCAACTCGAAGGCTCTTTAATTCGCCAAGCAAACGGCTTCGCTCTTTTTCAAGAGCAGTGAGTTTATCTTCAATAGTGCGTATTTGATCATCTATGGCCATGAGTCTATTTTTTGTCCGCCCTTCGGATTTGCTCTTGATATCCCGTCAAATTGATACCGTCAAACCCACAAATTTGGTTATCCGCTTGGATGAAATATGGTAGATATTGGCCTCTTTTAGAGATGGATATTAATGAACAAATCTTTGAGTCACACAATCAATGAAAAATATCAGATCTGGGTCGCCAATCACATGACCCATCTCGATAACCTGCGCCCTATCCTTCAGGTAAAAGAGTTGCGGTCTTATAACCTTATGCGTGGCCAAAATTATCACAACCTAGCAAACGAAGACGTACAGGCCGGGCGAGCCGCTGTGACAATACCTGCATCCCAGAAGCCCTTGCACGACTACGTACCGCTCTATCTTGGCTTCAAAACCCCAATGGTAGCCACCAATCAATTACAAAATGAAAATCTGTTGTTCTTAAGATTCTCGCTGGATATTTTGTCAACCCCTGGTGCAATAGTTAGCGACGGAAATGCTCGCTCACAAAAGACTCAATTTTATCTATTCAGTGGGCCTGATATTTTCTCTAAAATCGATGTGGCGGCTATCCGCACGGTCAAATACAGCAAAGACCCTGAACTTAAGCGAAAGAAACAGGCCGAGGTGCTGATCCCCGATAAATTACCCATCACTCAAATGCATGATATTATTTGTTATTCGGAAAATGCCAAATCTCACGTCTTGTCGATACTCGCCGAATTTGGTATAAAAAAACAAGTCACAGTCAATCCGGGCTGGTACTTTGGTACACGACCTGAGAACAAGGGAAGTTAACGTGGTCACATTTGTTAAAGGCGATATGTTTAAGTCACCAGCGCAGGTGCTTACCAACACCGTGAACTGTGTTGGTGTCATGGGCGCGGGTGTGGCCCTTGAGTTTAAAAATCGCCACCCGATGATGTTTGAAGATTATAAAGCTAAATGTGATAGAGGCGAGGTTCAACCCGGTCAGCCCTATTTGTGGGAAGATGATTCCGTGCAAATTTTGAATTTTCCGACCAAACGCGACTGGCGCAACGATTCCGCTTTTCAAGATATCGAAGACGGCCTTAAGCATTTAGCAAATTCATATGCAGCAATGGGCATTCAATCTATAGCCATGCCCGCACTTGGCTGTGGCTTAGGTGGCCTTGATTGGACTGACGTTCGCCCGCTTATTGAAAAGCATCTTGGTCCCCTGCCCGATCTCGATGTTTATGTGTATGAACCGCAGGCAGCAGCTAGCAAGAAAAGCGGTCAGCATGACCGCGATGCTAACGACACCGCTTGTAGTCGCAAAATTTCTGCCCACCCTAACGAGCTGTAGTTCTAATTTCAGCCTAACGTAAAACCCAAGTTAGCGTCCAAATTGCCGATAGATTTGTAAGCTAACGCAACTCTGCAAACTTCACTGCGAACGTCCTTATTGAACACACTTGATCTGACAGCAAAAAGTTGCGAAGATCATCTCGCAGCCCACGCCAATTTCACGCTAAGAGTGGTTCTACGGTTCTACTCGGTTCGTAGGGTTGATATCATAGAATCATGCTCGAAAACCTATTAGGCAACAAAACAGCAGAGAAAGTCCTTCTTTACATAGCTAACTATGGCGAAGGCCATACTTCTGGAATTGCACAAACATTCGATATTCAAAAATCGCAAGTGCACAAGCAACTTATCAAATTAGAAGCGGGCGGAATTTTGGTAGGTCGAAGTGTGGGCAATCTTCGAATGTTTCAGATAAATCCACGCTGCCCCTATAAAGACGAACTCAATTCACTATTGAAGAAAGTGTTATCTTTAATCTCGAAAACAGAGACAGAAAAATATTATCGCCAACGCCGACGACCGCGAAGAACCGGTAAAGAATTGTGAATATATTCAATTCTAAAATGTCATTGAAGGATTTCGCAATTGCCGTGGCCACCGAACTCAAAGAGCATGGTATTGACGTCATTCTAACAGGCGGCGCAGTTGTTTCTATTTATTCTGAAAACAAATATGTTTCGAACGATGCTGACTTCTTAAGCACCACTGATCATCAAAATATTTTGAAAGCCACAGGTTCGATAAAGGAAAATGGTTTTACTTTACGTTTATTATCTCCTACCCAATGCGTGATGGACCGCCTAGCTGCATATTACCACTGGAACGACAGACAAAGCCTCGAACAGGCATTGTTGGTAGCCGAGAATCATCCTATTAAACTAAATGAGGTTAAAAAGTGGTCCAAGAATGAGGGCGAGACTTCTAAGTTTCAAGAATTTCTCGACGGTATAAAAATAAAAAAATGAGTAGATAGGACATGGCATTTTTCTTGCTATAGTAGCTATGCAAACCATCCAAAGTCGCTATTGCGAATTTGGGAGACAATCCGTCTGAAAACGAAGATTTGGTTTCCCAAATTAAGGAATTAAAATGAAAATTAGGATCAAAAAACTTGTCTCTGTTTCGCTTGCGCTAACTCACATATTCTTGGCAACCTCTTGCGCCACCGTATCAAATCTACCTACTGGCCCAACTATTTCTCGCAAAGATATTGAAGCCAAAACACCCAATCGCCCAATGATAGCATTGGCAAACCGAAAAGAGATAATTTCGAAGATAGAAAGATTCGAAAGTGCTCTTGAGAAAAGAGGCAAAGCACTTACTCCAGCCGACTGGCGCTTACACGATGAACTCCTCGCGAAATATATTCAGCTAAAGAATCAATCCGTAAATGGAACGAAAATCTTGGTTCCGGGCCGAAGCCGTCTGCGCGTTGAGGCTCAGAGTTTCTGCTTAAACTCTGGTCGGGCAGCACCATCTGAAAACGAAATTTTCGAATGGGTTAAAAGTGATCCAAAAATCCCATACTACAAAGAAATTCTAAAACTATTTTCAAAAGACAAACAAATAGAGCAAGCAGATATCCAAGCGCTGTTTTGGAATTTACAGAACAAGACCCAATGGGAAAACTATCCAGATAATTTCAAGGCAATACTGCAAAAGATTGACCCAAATGCCGCAGTCAAATTGCCCTCTAAAATCAAAGATACTGCTCAAAATGCAGTCATGGATTATTTGAAAAGCCAGATGCCGATTGCCGATAAAATCGATGAAGCCTTCTCTTTTGCCGAAGGTGAATACTATAGGTACAGCGAATACGCTCGCTCCATTTCAGATTTAAAATCGAAATTTTCGATTGAAGAAAAAGATGAAGCTCAATCGATCGCAGACTCGCCTTTGTACGTTACGACAAAATCTGACGGCTATCATAATCAGACCCTCACTTTTTACAACCCGACGTCAAAATCTCAAGAAATTGATCTTTCAGACTACTATTTGAAATCAAGTCGCAACGATGTCCAAAGAATCGCTCTCGGCCGAAAACCCAGCGTTGATGAAGACTTGGTATCTCAGTTAGAAAACTCGCTTTACAAATCAATGGCTCGTCTCGGAGTTGGATTTACCCCCGTGATCGGCGATGTCGCGGATCTATACGAACTGCTAACCGGAAAAGATTTTTTAAATGCATACAAACTGACTTGGGGCGAACGGCTACTATCTGGGATCGGACTTATTGCCGGCAGCGGTGCCGGTTTTCGATATGCAGCACGAGCGGCCAATGCACCAGAAGAATTTTTGCCTAAATTTGAAAGAGGCTTTGAACAAGTAGCCAAAAAAGAACTTGGCCTTACTTCACGCGAACTTAAAGAAACTCGAGAATTTATTGCCGAAGCCAAATCCGCCAAACAATCAATCGAAGCATCGCCTACGCTCCGTAAAAGTTTTGAAAGCAATGGTTTTAAAAAAACCGATTTCTATGTTCGACCAAATGGAGAGGTCATCCCGTCTACTGGCTATCGTTACATCAGTTCAGACGCTCAATATCTAGAAGATCTATCTCGAATCGGAAAAATACCGGCGTTTGAAAGCGGCAACTACATTTCTTTCAATAAATTTGATCGCCCCAAGTCGGCTGCCGACCACCTTCAGCTGCCCCCTCAAAACAACGCCTCGATCAGAGTCGAATTCGATACAGCGCCAATTGCTGAAAGATTGCAAATACCGAACGGAAATTATGGTCGCGCTGACTATTTGGAACCGATAACAAAAGACTTTCCTGACTTCGGGAAAGGTGGCGGATATCAAGCAATCACAAAAGACTCAATTCAAGCCAAAAGAATTGTGGACCTTAGAACAAATAAAGTAATTTTCGAGCGAGGCATCAAATGACGACAGCGAACGACGCCAAAGAGAAGCTAACCAAGCTGCACTACGAAAAACTAATTAAAGAAATTTTCAATACCGACGACGCTAAGTCAAAATTATTGGCGGCAGACCTATATGACCAAATAGTCGCCCACGGTGGAAATCCACATAACTTCGATGATATAGAAAAGACGATACACGTAATAGTCGGAAAATGGCTAAACAGATAATCTTTTTTCACAAGCAGTTCTAAACTCCCGGACTTGGGGACGCCAATCTGTTTTTTGAGCCATTTCAGCAAGTTTCGGTTCTTATCCAAAAAATCCCGACGCTCCTTCGGTGTGCGTGAAAGCCATAGTGATTTCGCAGACGTAGCCAGTTCGAGAATGGATTTGGCTGTTTCGCGAAACGCATCGTTCAGGCTGCACTGCAACTCCTCTAAGATTTTCGTGTATTCAGCGCGGTCCTCGCGCACCCGCTGCACCTGACGGCGGTAACCATAATCATCCAATACCCCCATTTTCAAATCGTCATACAAATCATCTTCACGCCCCTCTAACTCCTTCAGCTTCTGAGAATACGCTGCAATCTGCTTACGCACAGTCGCATTGGCCTTTTCATGCGCTTGGTTCAAGGCTTCTGCCAACTCATCTGCTAACGACTTGGTAATGGTGATTGAATCCACAGCCGTCGATAGCTTGCCCCAAATTTTATCTTCAGTGGTGGAAAGCCCCTTCATGTTCGGGTGGACCCGTTTGCCGTTGGTGCAGTGGTAATAGTGAAACACTTTCGTCGATTTATTTTTGAGAATTTTAGTTTTAGGATCATAAATCACTGCGCATCCACACTTAGTGTCACCACACTTTATCCACCCACCTGCAAACACGCCTTGCGAAGTTTCAACACGACGACTGTAGCGTTTGCCGAAAGTCTCTTGCACGCGTTCAAGTATTGGAATGGGAATAATAAGCTCATGCTTTCCCTCGTATTCCTGTCCTTGCCAATGAAATTTGCCGTAATAAAAAGGATTCGCTAATCGCCGCTGAATGGCGTTTGGTCGATACGCCTTCCCCTTCGCGATAAAACCCTCTTTCACGATGTCACAAATCTCTTGATAGGAATAACCCTGCGCCCGCAATTCAAATTCGCGCTGCACCTGCCTGACTACATTTTGGTTTTGATCCTGCACAATAATGGTGCCGCGCTTTCGCGTTCGACCATTCTCGTCAGTCAAATGCTGATGCATGTAACCGAGTGGGGCATGGTTATTGGGGAACCAACCCGACTCTGCCTTGGCCCTCATGGCATCATTCACCTTAGCCGAGAGGTTGCGAATAAATTGCTTATTGGTCGTTTACCCGTATCGTCAATGCCCTCAAATGTAGTGGTCACGTCCTCGAAAGACGAACCCGCATAAGTTTCACCGATTCGGAATTTGCCGGTAGATGTTTCCGTTTGACCACCCATAGAAAACCAGTTGGTCTTTTTTACGCTCTTGTATTCAACGACTATTTCAGGCGCATCTTTTTTCTGAACGCCATTGAATGTGTTCTCTTTATCTGGACTTGGCACCCAATCGTATGTGTCACGCAACACCTGAAGCTCACTCAACTTGAGTGATAAGTCGGCTTCATAAGTTTCTGACTTGACCTGAAGATGAACCTCATCTCTGCCGTTGTTCATTAGTGCTTCAATCCCATCAACTGCAAATGCGGTATTTTTGCCATCATCGCTCAAGCTAAATTTCTCTTTATCCATGAACGTAAAATTCGGGCTTGTTTTGATCGAGGAGCTTTTATTTGGCGATGTGATGCTTGCGTCCGTTTCATCGACCAAAGTTTCTATCGAGGCCATGCATAAAAGTCGGATGCTTTTATACTTTTCAGTCAGAAGGCTGATCGCCTTATCACCAGTCAACACCGCCTCTTCTTGTTTTTGTTCAGGTGTTTTTTTAGTTGGACTGGCGCTATTTTTATCGTCCTTAGAACAAGCGGACGGCACAACTCTTGGAGGTGCTGGAATCGCTCAGCGTTGACTTGCCGACCAAAATCTTAGAACTGCTGCCCACACTTGTGCCTGAAAAGCAGGTCGATGTGCTTCTGCACCTTATGCCCTATGTTTATCCGAAGCGAAAAGCAGTGGAGTTGGACATTCATGATACATCAGAGCGACCCTGGTGGTCGGGTCTAATGGAAAAGTATGAGCGAATGTCACCCGAACAGCGGGATCAAGAACTCGACCAACTTATAGCCAATCGTGCCATTATCAAGGCCGAAGAAAAGTCGATCAAAGAAGCTGCCGCAAATCGCGAAAAAATTTTGGCCGATGCGAGTCTACCTGGTGACCCCAGCAATAAGCACTCCCCTTAGGGTGATGCTGATTGCACTTATCCATACTCACAATACGCACTCACGCAAAACTGGTGATTTGCGCATTTGCCTATTCGATTGAAACCTTATGTGCCTCGAACCATTCCATCAGTTTATCTTTGTCGAGTTTGCTGGCCGCGCATCTTTCAATGGCATCGGCCAAAGCATTGATGCCCTTCTTTTCATTGAGCGGGTATTTCAAATCAAGACCGTGCTGATTGAGAAAAGTGATGGCGACCAATGCGCCTGTTCGCTTATTGCCATCCATAAACGCATGACTTTTCACAAGGTAAAAACATAATGCACCCGCCACCTTGGCGATTCCACCATGAGCGAATGGATACGTGCCTGGGTAAAACGCGGTGCTGATCGCACTTTCGACTTTGCCGACATCGTAGCAGTGATGGGGATTTCCACCCTGTTCACAGACATACTTATTCACGGCTAAGACGGCATCAGCCGTAGGTAGAAAAATCACCTTCACTTGAGTTTATCCATCGCGTCCTTGTGTTTCTTGAATGCTTTTTTCGCAGTGGCCATAAAGTCTTTAGTGTCCACAGGGGCAAGTTGGATGGTCTGAGGTTCAGTGATAAACTTCGAGACCGCCATGTTCACAAGCTGGGCGAACTTCAAGCCATTTGCCTCAAGGTATTCTTCGACCTTCTTTTCAAGGTCATCATCAAATCTTACAGTTTTGGGGAGTCCCATAGGCTCACCTCCTAGTGTATTTATAATACTACAAAATACTACATTGAGCAATGGTGGCTGTAAGGCATTGTAATTACACATGAAATAAGTATTTGCACTGAAGTTGATTGGCAGTCATCACGCCACCCACAGGTGGATGACTTGCAGAATTTCAGTTCTAAGTTTATCTACGTGAGGACGCCAACATCCAACACAGAATCCCGTATACAGTTAACCGTATACCGAATTCTGTATCGATTTAATCTCAGATTGCAAAAGCTTATACAGACTCGCACCCAAACGATCGACGACTTGATTGATTTCGGACTCTGCGATTTTCGCGAGCCTTAGTATAGTCTTACACTCTTGGCAGGACGCATATGCAGTATGATAGTAACGCTTCTTCTCAGGCACGGTTCGCTTCGCATTGCCCTCTGAAAGATTGAGAGCAATAGACGAGGCCGCTCGAGTTAGCTGATCTTTTAAATTGCCTACTAGCTCTAACTGTTCAGAAAGTTCATAAAACTCTATCGCGAGTTCTAATGTTCTAAATGTTTTCATATTTTTTCTCCTTTTGCGAATAAGTGAAGGCTTCCTGCAAAGGCCAAGCCTTCGCGATTCACAAAAGGAATTGATTTTACAGTCATAGAAATTAATTTAAACCAATCTGCGCTAATCGATTTTAACGACTAAATCGATTAGTATTACATGACCATGTCACGATTCATAATAATGACCATCTTATTTGTCACAACTATTAATCAAGCACATGCCGGGCGAAGGCGGTTTCTACCGTGAAACCTATCGTTCTAAAGAAAATATCGAAATTACCTTTAAAGGGTCTACGACACCCGTCACAAGAAGTCTAAACACCCAAATCCATTACTTAGTAACTGAAAATAGCTTTTCTGCCCTTCACAGAATAAAACAAGATGAAATTTATCATTTTAATGTCCTTCTGTTGGCAGAAAATCCTTTGTAAACGTCCCGCATCTTGTAATTTGAAATCTTAAAAGTGCCATGGACATACTTAGCAACTTGCACGACAGGCCATCTCGCACTCTCGAACCCTTATACCTATAATTTCAATCTTGCAAACTATTACACTATACGGTATAGTGTAATTCGGAGTCACGGATGATTAAAAACTTTGGTAATCGTACAGCTGAGGAAGTTTGGGAGAATTCATCCTCAAAGTCGTTACCAAAGGAGTTGTGGCTGAGAGCGAAAGCCTTGTTGACCATCATGCACAGTACATCTTCGATTAACGACTTGAAGATTAAGGGTCAGCCACCGAACATTCGACTCCATAAATTAAAGGGTGAGCGCAGAGACGAATGGAGTGTCACGATCAAACTGCCCTACTGTATTACTTTTAGGTTTAAGAACGGCGAATTCTCTGATGTTAAAATTGAAAACTATCACAAAGGATAGAATATGATTAAAAATTCAAAACCCCTTCACCCTGGCCAAGTGCTTAATGAAGTGTACATGAAAGAGATGGGACTGAACCAATCTCAGTTGGCTGCAAAATGTAAATGCTCTCCACGCAAGATTAACGAGATTGTGAATGGTAAACGCGCCATTTCGCCTGAATTTGCAATTGTGCTCGAAAAAGTGCTCGGCACTACAGCCGAAATGTGGGTGCGCATGCAGGCCGATTATGATCTTTGGAATGCAAGAAAAAGTGTGGCATAGTACTTTGATAATCAACAATAGGGAGCTTGTATGAGGTCGTGTTCATTTTTAATAGTGTTCTTTATTGGCCTTAACTCATATGCGAACAATATTGATGCTAATAAAAAAACAGTCAGAGAATTCTACGATTTATCGTTTAACAAGCATAAGCCCGTCGAAGCAATGAACCGCTACGTTGGCGAAAAATATATTCAACACAATCCGTATGTCGCCGACGGCAAAGAGCCGTTCATTAAGTACTTTACTGAGTATTATAAACAAAATCCTGACGCTTACGTTGAAATCAAACGTGTTATTGCAGAAAAAAACTTGGTCGTTCTGCATCTACTATCAAAACAGAACAAAAATGACATTGGCCGCGCAGTTGTTGATATTTTCAGAGTCGAAAATGGCAAAATTGTGGAGCATTGGGATGTAGCTCAGCCTGTGATTGAAAAGTCAGTCAATAATAACACGATGTTCTAGTTCATTTTGGATTGCAGTTCGAAACTGCACGACCAGAGAACGTCAATCTTGACAAATATGTCAACTTAGTTTAGAGTACCTTTATGCCTGATCGTAAAGAGTACTCATTGAATATACGCATCAACGGACGAGAGCTCTCGCGAATCTTTATCGACCAGCATTACAAAGTGAAGCACTTAGATGTAACTGATGAGATTATATTATCTCTAGTTAAACAACTTGATGGAAGGGACTTTGACATTGAAGACGAAGATGATGAGTTTCAATATTTCAGAGTTGAACCCGTATATTTTGAAGCTGCTCCTTACCGTCTAATACTTTTACTTTGTATTACAGATAATTTTTTAGGTGTAGTTAACGCGTTTAGAATAAAGAGGTGATTTATGACAAAATGGCCATCAAAAAAACAATTGGATGAGGTTAGAAAAAAACTAGACACGGGGCCCGCATCTCGGCTTATACCCAAAGATGCAAGTCCTGTGGATAAAATTAAATATGAAATCTGCAGGCAATTCGTTGTTTATAAAAATACTCATAAAATAACTCAAAAAGCACTGGCTGAAAAAGTGAACACCGACGAAGCGCTTATGAGTAAAATTCTTCATTATTATATCGAAGAATTCACCATCGACAGGCTTGTTAAATTTCTAGCCGCTCTTTATCCTAACTCAGAAGTTAAAATTGAGGTGGCCTCTTAATGAGCCGAATAAGAAAATCTGAACATTCTGGTGCAAAAAATGGCGGGGGCCATTGGGGCACTCGCGAAGAGACAAAAACTCTCTCGAAAAATCTTCGTCGAGCAATTGGAAAGAAGACCATTCAAAATGCTACTACGCCTACTGCCGCGAAACAAAGAAAACATACCATTCAGGCCACCCGCGCACTCCCCCAATTAGAAACTGAGCGACTCATCTTACGCCCACTTACTCCGGCTGACGCAAAAAATATTTTTGAATATGCGAAAAATCCAATTGTTTCTAAATACACTCTTTGGGAACCGCATGAGAATGTAGCAGATTCACTTAAATTTATTACTGAATACGCACAACCGTTTTACCAACAGCAAGTCCCAGAGCCATTGGCTATAACTCTTAGAGAAAATACCAAAAAAGTAATTGGCACGGTGGGATGATAGGGTTGTAAAAAGATAGGTCGTATTGAAAAAAGGCCTCATTGGGCTATGATGTTCCACAACAAATATCAATAACTCCGCAAGGATGCCACACCATGAAGATGCAACATAGGGTGCCAGAAATATCTGGATTGAATTTTCACCTCCAAACACACATGTAGAGTCCTCACTACTGAGCCATTTTACTTGACCCGACAGTCAGTAGTTTGGGCTTGAACTTGGCGCCCTCTAATAATTTCTGATCTTCATTTTTGACATACTCAGCATCCATATAATAATGGTCGTCCTCACCCCATCGATAGATTCTTGGCAGCGAGTAGTACATGAACATGTGATATATCTTTCTTGGCAATAATTTTCTTATGAGGCCAAAAATCAATGCATCCACTGTAACTGGCACTCTGAGCGGAGGGTTATTGCTACTTATCACATTGTGAATTTTTTCGGCGATCTTCTCTGGCGTTGATGGTGAAAATCGCATCATCTTCGCAATAAACGGAGCCATAGAGTTATAGTGATAGTAATACGGATTATTTTTGTCTTGTATAGATTTTCTACTTTCTCGTG
>JAGRAK010000380.1 GCA_020434645.1 Bdellovibrionales bacterium
AAATGACAACTTTTCGGTCAGCAATTTGTAAGCCCGCTCGCAAATGCGAATTTTTTCATCACGACTTGTCGCCTGCCCCTTCTCGTCAAAAGCCATCACAACGACCGCCGCACCAAAGAGTTGCGCACGACGAGCTTGCTCTAGAAATTGGGCTTCTCCCTCTTTTAGACTGATGGAGTTCACTATGCACTTGCCCTGCACTGATTTTAATCCAGATTCAATAACCGACCATTTCGAACTGTCGATCATAATTGGGACACGGCAAATATCAGGTTCAGCCGATACTAAATTTAAAAACTGCGCCATGAGTTTTTCACTATCCAGCATGCCCTCATCAAAATTTATATCAATAATGTTGGCACCATTTTCAACCTGACTGCGCGCAACAGCCAGTGCGGCATCGAGATCTCCCGATTTAATTAACGCAGCAAATTTAGGCGATCCAGTGACATTGGTGCGCTCACCGACCATAACAAATGGCGCAAAAGTATTTTCAATTTTAAATGTTTCAAGGCCAGAATACACCGACATTGCTTTTCTTAATGGCACTTTACGTGGCGTAATATTTTTTGTTGCCTCAACTACGGCACGAATATGGGCGGGCGTGGTACCACAACACCCACCTAAAATATTCACCAAACCGCTTTCGGCAAATTCGCGAACAACACTGGCCAGCATCTCAGGTGTTTCATCATACCCCGTAGGAGCCAAAGGATTTGGAAGCCCCGCATTTGGGTAACAGCTCACGTAGGTATCGGCAATACGAGACAGCTGCTCGATGTAAGGCCGCATTTCTTTTGCGCCGAGTGCGCAGTTAATCCCCACAACAAGAGGTTTAACGTGGCGAACAGAATACCAAAAGGCCTCAAGCGTTTGGCCTGAAAGGGTACGGCCAGACTGATCCGTGATTGTAACTGAAACCATAATGGGAAGCTGAACATTTTTTTTCTTAAAGACTTCATCTACCGCAACAAAAACAGATTTTGCATTGAGCGTATCAAAAATAGTTTCAATTAGTAAAAGGTCTGCACCGCCATCTATTAAGCCCTCTATTTGCTCGCTGTAAGAAGCCTTCATTTCATCAAATGTAATCGCACGATAACCTGGATTATTTACATCAGGCGAAAGTGATAATGTTTTGTTCGTCGGGCCTATTGCACCGGCAACAAAACACTCACGACTCGGATCTGCCGCCATGACTTTATTAGCGGCTTCTCTGGCCAGCTCTACAGCTCGCTTATTGAGTTCATATACATACTTTTCAAGTCCATAGTCAGCTTGAGCGATACTTGTTGAACTGAAGGTATTGGTTTCGGCGATATCGGCGCCAGCCTCAAAATAGTCAAAGTGAATTTTACGTATAACATCAGGGCAAGTGAGACATAGTAAATCATTATTGCCCTTTAAGTCAGATTTATGATCTTTAAATCTTTCACCGCGAAAATCAGCCTCAGTTAGTTTATACTGCTGCACCATAGTGCCCATAGCACCATCAATAAAAAGAATTTTTTTATTTAAAAGATTTTTAATTTTTTCAAACGATCTAGATGACAAAATTAGTCCTTTTTCACTTCAATTAATTGAGCTTTGACCTGAAATCCTTTATCGACAGCTTCTGGATTTTGTAAAAAAAAGGATTTCTCGATATTGGCTTGG
>JAGRAK010000381.1 GCA_020434645.1 Bdellovibrionales bacterium
TGACTCTGCCAATTTTATCAATGGTATATTTATAGAGTGACCAGACTTCATCACAAACAGGAGTGGAGTGGGTGTCGATTAAGTGATTTGATTTTTTAATGTGGCCGGCCAAGTGAATTTGGGCAATTTGATTTTTTGGCATATGGTCAATGTAACTGTGTGCATTAAAATTGTGATTCACTGACGAGACATAAATATTATTGATATCAAGAAGGATCCCGCAACCCGAGCGTTTGCAAACCTCTGCAATAAACTCCATTTCAGAAATTTCTGATGTTTGATACTCAATGTAACTTGAAACATTTTCTATAATAAGACGATCGCCTAAAAAATCTTGAACTTTCATTATTTTATTTGTGACATGATCTATCACTTCTTCGGTGTAGGGTAATGGTAGTAGATCGTGCAGGTTTTGGCCGTGAACACCAGTCCACGTGAGATGATCTGATACCCATATGGGATTCACGGTTTGTTTTAGTTTTTTTAATTTGATTAAATATTCATAATTGAGTTCATCAACAGATCCTAAATTTAGTGAGACACCATGAAGAGCCACAGGGACCTCGTGGCGAATTTTTAATAAATTTCTGTAAGATTTTAAGTTATTTGAAGCGGTGATGTCTCCCCAAGGCAAAAAGTTTTCAGTGATAACTTCAACCCAATCGACAGAAGTTGGTTTTCTGCCAATAAATTCTGAGTAGTGGGTAGGTCGTAAGCCTACCCCAATACCATAATTTTTAAAGAGTGGATTCATACTAATTATTTTTTATTTTTTTTCTTTCCTTTTGCATCTTTATGCATCTCTTCGCTCATGCCTTCATGGGATTCGTGATCACACTTTTCGTCAGACTTGCAGTCTTTATGATCGTCACTATCCATGCCTTTGCAGCCATTGGCGCCGCCACAGCCATTCGGACCACCACAGCCATTTTTTTCAGCCTTTGTATCGCTTGTTTTTTTTGCACCATCTTTTTTTGCAGTATGGTTGTCGGCTTGAGCAACTGACCCCGCCATAAAACCGGCAATTGCTGCTGTCTTTAATAGCAATGAAATATTCTTTTTCATATTCTCTCCTTATGTGGATTTTGTTTTATCAACATACCATGCTGAAACTTTGTTGGCATTTAAGCAAATGTTATTTAAAGAGTTTATTTTCAATAATTCCATTTACGTAATATTGCATATAGGCTTTCATTCTGAGCTTTTCATTCTCGTCTGCGTGGTCTTTGATCTTGTGATTTAAATCCATTTTGATCAAGTGACTAGAGAGGTACCAGTAACCTTCGGGTGTCCTATTCACGACAAAGGCATCATGGGGGTTTGAAAATGCAGAGCTGCCCACTTTGCTTAATTTGTCTTGAGGTATATCGAGCGTATCTAGAACTGTAGGCATTATGTCGGCATGCTGAATGGGTCGATTTGTATCGTGTGCTGGCCACTGCTTTTGACTTAGGCTGGGGTGATATAAAATTACCGGAACGCGGTAGTGGCCGAGGTCGTCTTGGTATTGAGGGTTGTCACTTTTTTGCGTGTGATCACCGGTGATCACAAAAAGAGTGTTTTGATACCAATCTTCTTTGGACGCGCTCTCGAAAAACTTTTGTATAGAGTAGTCGGTGTAGCCCAGGCTTTCGT
>JAGRAK010000382.1 GCA_020434645.1 Bdellovibrionales bacterium
CGGGCATCTCTCCAAACCCAGTTTAACTGGAGCTGGCTATGGGACTCGAACCCGCAACCTGCTGATTACAAATCAGCTGCTCTACCAATTGAGCTAAGCCAGCACTCAACTACGGGCACAAACAAATAAATAAACTTTTCGAAAAATACGAAAAGAAAATTTCCTGGCTTGACACGTAACGCACACATATACGGAGGAGAAAATTCAGAGTCAAAAGAATTTATTGTTATTTCAAGGGTTTTTGTGCTGCCGGGCAACTTCGTACAAAACAAGCGATGCGGCGACCGACGCATTGAACGATGCATGGCTATCCTGCTGGGGTATTGAAACCAGCTCGTCGCAAACATTTGCGGTCGTTGAACGCATACCTTTATCTTCTGAACCCACTATGAGTACAACGCGCTCATTAAATTTTGTCTGCCAAAGGCTTGATTTCGCCTCTGCTGCCAAACCATAAACCCAAAATCCCTTGTCTTTTAGACTAGTTAGATAATGAGACAGGTTGCCCACATTGACGAGCGGAACATGCTCAGCCCCACCACTGGCAACCTTGATTGCTGCAGGCGTCAGATGAGCTGATCTATTTTCGGGCACCAAAACGGCTTTTGCGCCAAGCAGCCATGCTGTTCGGAGCACTGCGCCAACATTGTGGGGATCTGTGATCTCATCGAGCGCCAATAGAATAATTTTTTCAGTATGGTCTGAACCAATATCGTCGACATCAAATTGTGGCGTCTCACTTACGAGCACGCAGATACCCTGATGGCTTGAAGCAATTTTATCTAAAAATCCATCTGGCTTAGTCAAAAGCTTGATCCGACGCTTTTTTGCAAAGTCGATAAAAGGCAGGAGGTCAGCACTACGCTCAGCTCCGTTTTTTACCCAAATTTCGGTTATTTTATCGGGGCGCACTTTCAATGCCTCACGCGAGGCATGAAGACCTATAACTGTACGAGTATTTGAATTGGCTCTACCACCTGAAGATTTCATATAAAGAAAGGTAGTAGAGCTTAGTTATTTTGCCGTCAAAGTTTTATTTCAAACATTGGTATTTCAACTGATAATCACCAGGCTCAATAGGTTGAGTAAAGCTCAGCTTCACTCCATCTATTGTATAGGCGTCTGATATTTGAACTCCATCGCGAAAAACTTGCACACCCATAGCGGCAATCGGAGGACAACTTAAAGTAAATGACTTGGCCATGTTTTTGATGTTTTCAGCGATGCCACTCACCTGCCCGGCATAATCAGAGGCACACACAGAGCCCAGTAGTCCGCCAGTTAGCTCAGTCATAGTCTTATAACGCTCACCATAGCTGTAACCATTCGTGCTTCGACAAGCTGTATCGCCTGGAATTGTAATAATAGAATTAAATAAGAAGTTTTTCTGACCATCAAACCGCGCTCCGATCAAAGAAAGCAACTCTTCTGGATCATTCATTTGTTTTGTAGCCGACTCATCTTCATCTGAAATGA
This sequence comes from Bdellovibrionales bacterium, assembly GCA_020434645.1. Taxonomy (GTDB): domain Bacteria; phylum Bdellovibrionota; class Bdellovibrionia; order Bdellovibrionales; family UBA1609; genus RBG-16-40-8. Next base: position 1,477 of record JAGRAK010000382.1, read on the forward strand.
GAACAACGGCAAAGTTTGCTCCCGACCTTAATAATTTGGACTCCTGGGAACCTGAAGATAATGATCGCTCTACAGCTCTATAAGTAGTCCTAATCCCTTGCTCTGAAC
>JAGRAK010000383.1 GCA_020434645.1 Bdellovibrionales bacterium
ACATGTCGACCCGGAATTCTGGATGCTCGCAAAGCTAAAAAGCGAAGCACAGTCCCCGCGTGGCCACAGTCAATAGGCTGCCCAGTTACAAGGCTGCGCAGACCGTTTTTCATTAAACGTACGTCATCGCAATTTGAGTCCCCTAGTATTTTTAGATTCGGATTATAGCTTCCCGCAATGAGAGCTCTATTCATAATAGATTTTGACGCCGGCAACTCTCCTGAAAAATTAAAATTATTCATTTTGCCCACCCCAACTCACAGGCCGCAGCCACCACTTCGTCAACGAGTACCGGCTCAATCAAAACTCGCCCTGGCTTTTTTAAAAAAGCAAATCTCACTCGGTCTCCAGATAATGCTTTTTTATCTTGCTTCAGTCGCAAATGAAGTCTTGATTTTTGCAGTAAGATCTCGTGATTGATTTTATTTTTAGTATATAGAGTGCGCATCCCATCATAATCTTTTTGATTGAGTATTTTTCTCCGATAGCTCCAATCGGTTGCGAACTCTAAACCAAGTTGCACGGCCTGACCATGCGGCAAACCTTTTTCAAGTTCAATCGCGTGGCCTAGTGTATGCCCAAGGTTAAGCAAATGTCGAACTCCTGTGATCTCGAGAGGATCTCTTTTTACGACAGCGTGCTTAGCCTCAACGGCTTTTGGCAGAAGACGCCATAAATTTTTAGCATCAAATACCTTCATCTTGATCATCTGCTGGTAAAGAGAGCCCCCAGCAATAAGGGCAATTTTTATCAACTCACCATAGCCAGAACGCACATTTTCAACACTTTGTTGGTCGAGAATTTCTTGAACACAGAATATGATTTGCGCGCTATAAAATGTGCCGATTTGATTTTTTAAATCTCCCACATTTAAAGCGGTTTTACCCCCATGCGCAGAATCAACTGCCGCTAACCATGTTGACGGAATATGCACATACCCCACGCCACGCTTAAGCACACTGGCGACAAACCCTGCAAAATCCCCCACAGAACCGCCGCCCACTGAGACAATTATATTTTCTTTAGGTGAAAATCCCGAAAGCATTGGCAGAATTTTTTTAACGTGTGCAGAAAAGGCATCTATGCTTTTTAAACCCTCTCCTGCCGCCACCGGATATTTATTATGAAATTGATTCGCCCAAAGCTTAAACTCAATAAATGCCAAAAGTCGTTCATCAAATATTAATATAAAATTACGACCTTTCGTTAACCGCCCAATGTCGCGCAAACTTGGCAAAGATTTTTTGTAGTAGACTTGTGACTTCATTTAACCGTGACCTTATGAAACTCAATGACCCCAAATGGGCTTACACGATAGCCTCTCACATTTTTTCGCGCGGCCTTGAACACAGTAGAATGGGCAAGAGTCACCCAAGGGATTTCTTCTTTAAATATAGTTTGCGCTTCTTCATAAAACTTTGTGCGCAGTCGAATATTGGTGGTGACGCGGGCACGGTCGATAAGAAAAGAAAACTTCTTATTGCACCATCGCGCCCGGTTGTTACCACCCGCAATGGCCTGACATGACAGCAAGTTATTTAAAAAATTA
>JAGRAK010000384.1 GCA_020434645.1 Bdellovibrionales bacterium
AATTTATAACATGGGGTTTTTATGCGACACTTGTGAAGTGAAGCTGCACATATAAAATCCGTGCGTTAGCGAGCGTCACCCCTTCGCCATTAAACGCAAATTATTTTTTGAATCACCAAATGATATAGACTCACCTGATTTTTTGGCCACCATGCCAAACAGAAGCCATGGCTAGGGCTAGAGCCGCGGCATATTGGTCGCATATCCGCAAAAACTCCACTAAAAATTGAATGAGCCCGTTAAAACCCAATGGTTCGCGACCAATTACAAGTGCAATTGCACATTAAAGCGAGTGAAAACTAACCCTTGGCATGCCTGAAAGCATGAGCCATCAAGTCTTGCTTCCTTCTCCTTCATATATAATTTGAAAAGCAGGGACGAAACCAAGCCACAATCACACCCGACGCAATTGTTACTTTGAATGTCGTTGAGTACAAGACGACCATTAATTGCATAATGAAATAATACCCTAGATTTTCATCACAATGACAACCCATGCCGACGTCGAACTTCGGGCACATGTGCATATGGGGTGCCAGTAAACTAGAATATCAATAAATAAACAAAATTTGATGTCTCACGCATGTAGATATGCCAAGGGGTAGCTGTCGGCATGGGTTGATCATTATGATCAGGCATAATTCAATCCGCTAATAATAACAGCTGACATCAGTCACAAAAAATTGCTACCCTCTGGCAAAGTAGGATTGCACATGGCGACGCAAAATAAAAATCTGTTGCTTACGTTCATAAAAAAATTGTTTAACAAAATTTTAAACCAAATTTTTAAGAAACAGCCCTCCAGAAAAAAACCAGAGAATAAAGAAACTGAGAATAAAACCGTTATTCAAGCACCTGATTCAAATAAGTCTCACTCATGGCGGACATGCCCTATTGGTGAGCACTGGGTGATCACTCATCCTATGTGGGTGCCACCAACTGATAATCGATCTGGATATATTACTACTCGAGATGGCCACTGTGCGGCAAATCCACCTCGTAAAAATGGCAAAATTATTGAAGATTACCTCACTCAACATGAGATGCATCTAATCGCCGAAACACACTTTAAATATCTCACAGGTCCGCCTACTTCTGGCAAGCTTACTGCCTATCCTGATTCGGACAAATATGATGTATTAATTCGTGGGTGGACAAAGTATTGGAATGATATTTTTAAGCCAGATGAGCCATTAGACCCGGACTTAGTCAAAGCTCTTATTGCAACGGAGTCGGACTTTCGGCTGAATCCGCCAGAGCAAAATGCGGGTGCTGCTGGAATAGCGAGAGGCCTTATTCAACTAACTGATCAGACCATGAAGGCTTTAGGAGATCCAAAGGGCGAACTTATCAATCATCTTGTAAAGATCGCAGCCGGTGACATAAGCGATCCCAACATTTGTATAGCGGCAGGAGTTCGCTGGCTTTTTAGGAAACGAGAATTAGCTTCGCGCCGACTCAATAGAATAGCTTCATGGGAAGACGCCGCTATGGAATATAAAGCTTATACCAAAAAATTGAAGGACGGCGAAAGTAGT
>JAGRAK010000385.1 GCA_020434645.1 Bdellovibrionales bacterium
ACCCCTTTAATGCAGCCGTTAGCACTATACTCTGGCTCACCCGCCGGGGCAAAAAAATCGCCATGGACTGGGACGATCTCTGGGGCGATGGCTACGGCCTATATCTCGGCTCATTTATAAATAAAATTCTAAAAGCACAAGAAACTTGGCTGCCAAAGATTATTCACCCCGAATTTATGACCACAGCCTCACACGAACTCTATAATCGGTCATTAAAAATTGGCCTGCCTATGGAGCGTGTGCATATATTAATCAATGGCTGCGACCCTAAGAAAATAAGCGCACATTCACGTTCAGATGCTCGACATAACCTCAGTTTTGATAGCGAGTCGACTTACGTAATTTCTATCGGCAATACCTATAGCGAAAAAAGCTTTAACCAAATGCTGCAAGCCTTTCGTCTGGCGTTAAGTAAAAATTCAAAAATAAAACTATTATTACTCGGAGATTTTTCAAAATTTGGAACACTAGGTAAAATCATAGAAAATATTAAAACAGAAAACTCAGATCTGTTTGCAAAATCAATAATAACACCGGGTCTAGTCTCACTTAAAACCATGAACATGTATCTTGATGCTTCTGATTTTGCCATATTGCCTATGGAAGACACCCCCATTGATCATGCACGCTTCCCTATCCGATTTGGCGATTACTTATCTGCAAGTAAACTGATTATCTCAAATGCTGTCGGTGAAATCGCTCGTATTTTAAATGAAGAAAAGATTGGGCTCGTCTCTTCGCCAGAAGATGCCCAGGCATTTGCGCAAAATATTTTAAAAGCTGCAGAACATATGAAAACTGATAATAATTTTCTTTTCAAAATGCAGCAAATACAAACGAAATATTCTTGGAAAACCTTGTCGATAAAACTCGACACACTATACAATAAAAGCCTCGGCACTCAGTATGATGAGACTGTTGAAATTAAAAGGGCAGCATAATGATAGGCAAAAATAATTTTAGGAGCGATCGACAATGAAAGTATTAGTAGCAAATGCACCGGCCGTATTCCCCCTTTCAGATAACTATGAAAAATACTTCTTTCGTGCGGGTAGCCGGTGGCCGGCTTCGGTTGTAAAAAAACGCGAAGAGCATATTACCGAATATCTGCCGTTCCCCTTTTATTTGGCCTACACGACAGCACTTCTTAAAAAAGACAATATCGAAACTTATGCTGTCGATGCCATTGCCCTCAATTGGTCAGAAGATCAGTTTATTGATTATGTGAAAGAAATTCGCCCCGATGTCTTACTTATGGAGACCACAACTCCTACGGTTGAAAAAGATGTTCAGATTATTCAGAATATAAAAGCACATCTTCCGAAAAT
>JAGRAK010000386.1 GCA_020434645.1 Bdellovibrionales bacterium
ATACTTAAAACTAAGAAAAACATTTCTAACGAACAAGACTTTAAACGGCTATTGAATCGAATTGATACGTTTCGAGATTTAAATTACTCGAAAAAGAGAAAGCGTAGAGTTTGACCCCGTAGAGACTACACGTCAACCTTCCTTGGCAGAGGAAGAAGATATAGTCCAAAATTCAAAAACGAATTAGCGTGAGACAGGTTGGTCTCCTATCTACTGCAGGCGTCGATACTTGACGAGAGTTGTCCCTAGTACGAGAGGACCGGGATGAACGAACCTCTGGTCTACCTGCTGTCACGCCAGTGGCACCGCAGGGTAGCTATGTTCGGAACGGATAACCGCTGAAAGCATCTAAGCGGGAAGCCGACTTGAAGATTAGGTATCATTAAGTCTCCAGAAAGATGATCTGGTTGATAGGCACTAGGTGGAAGCGTAGTAATACATGCAGCCGAGGTGTACTAATAAGACGTGATTTCCTGCGAGGAATACTGTACATCGCCCAAAACTCCTAAAATTGACGCAGCGCTTCGTTGTGCTGCGATAAATAATTCTCACTGGACCTCGTGTCCCACTCGAATTATTTTTCTTGCACGCCTCGTGCTGCATTCAATTTAAGAAGTTTTGGTAGCAAAAGCTATACAATTTGATTGAAGTGTTTTGTGTTAGAAGGTCGAGTTTGTCTAGGCAAACAATAGGATATGCAAAATTAGATACTCTAACGTGATCAAAGTGGTCACCACAGTATGGCGG
>JAGRAK010000387.1 GCA_020434645.1 Bdellovibrionales bacterium
CTGCCCTTGAAATTGATCGACGTCGCATTCGTGAAAGAATCAAGTTGATAAAGGGAAAATTAGAAAAAGTAAAAAAGTCCCGCTCTCAACATCGTCATTTAAGAAAAAAGCAGCGTATTCCAAGCTTTGCTCTCATTGGATACACAAACACAGGAAAAAGTACTTTATTAAATATCCTTACAAAATCTGATGTCTTTGCAAAAGATCAAGTTTTTGCAACTCTTGACCCAACAACACGGCAAGTGCATCTCCCTGAGCTTGGCACCGCTGTTGTTACCGATACTGTGGGGTTTATCAGAAAACTCCCAACTCATTTAATTGAAGCCTTTAAAGCCACTCTTGAAGAAAGCGCAGAAGCCGATGTTCTTCTTCATGTCATTGATCTTTCAAACCCTTCAATGAATCAGCAAATAGAGACTGTTCAAAAATTGATTCAAGAATTTGGTTGGGATCAAAAGCCTATCATTTACGTCTTTAACAAAATAGACCTAGCCTCACCTGAAATGAAGTTTAAAATTCAAGTCACACCGAGAGTTTTTATGAGTGCAAAAACAGGTGAGGGCCTTGAAAAATTAAAAACTCTCATGATTGAACAGTGTCAAACAACTCTTCAAGAAGAGGTTGAACTTTTTTTTCCAAAAGATCAGGAATATAAAAT
>JAGRAK010000388.1 GCA_020434645.1 Bdellovibrionales bacterium
GGAGGAAATATATGTTCGAACTGGAAGAAAATGCCAACTTTGGTGCAAATATAAAAGTTATAGGTATCGGAGGCGGCGGAAGTAACGCAGTTCAAACGATGATTGAAGGCGGCTTAACAGGAGTTGAGTTTGTTGTTGCCAATACCGATCGCCAAGCACTTGCAAGCAATAAAGCAGATGGAAAAATTCAATTAGGACAAGAACTCACAAAAGGTCTTGGTGCAGGAGCAAATCCTGAGATTGGAAAGCGTGCTGCAATTGAATCATATAATGACATTGTGGCTCAGTTAGAAGGTGCCGACATGGTTTTTGTTACTGCCGGAATGGGCGGTGGAACAGGAACGGGTGGAGCTCCAGTTGTAGCTAAGATTGCCAAAGAGTTAGGGGCTTTGACAATTGGTGTGGTGACTCGTCCTTTTATTTTTGAAGGTAAAAAAAGAAAGCGACATGCTGACGGTGGAATTCAAGAGTTAAAAGAAAACGTAGATACTTTGATTGTTATTCCAAATCAAAAATTATTGTCAGTCTCTAGTGAGAAAACACCACTTTTAGAAACTTTCAAAAAAGCGGATCAAGTTTTATTACATGCTGTGAAAGGAATTTCTGATCTTATTAATATTCGTGGGTTAATTAACTTAGATTT
>JAGRAK010000389.1 GCA_020434645.1 Bdellovibrionales bacterium
AAATTTCAAATCCTTACCGGTCGCCATCTGTGCCATCAAAGTAAAGCGCAGAGCATCCGCCCCATGGTTTTCAATAAGTTCCACAGGATCGACAGAGTTCCCCAAAGACTTGGACATCTTTCGCCCTTGCGAGTCGCGCACAAGTCCGTGAATGTATACTGTGCGAAATGGAACGTCCCCCATCATTTCAAGTCCCATCATGAACATGCGGGCCACCCAAAAGAAAATAATATCGTGTCCGGTCACAAGCACACTGGTTGGATAAAAAGTTTTAAGAGCTTCGGTTTCTTCGGGCCACCCCAAGGTGCTAAAAGGCCAAAGGGCTGAGCTAAACCAGGTATCAAGAACGTCTTCATCTTGCTTGATATTTTTACTTTTACATTTTTCACACTGACTCGGATCCGCCTCACTGACAGTGACGTGTTTACAATCTTCACAATACCAAGCTGGTATGCGATGCCCCCACCACAGCTGACGGGAAATACACCAATCTTCAATGATGTTCATCCAGTGGATATAGGTTTTTGTCCACGACTCCGGTACAAACTTAGAGGTCTCATTGCTGACTACATGACGAGCTGGCGTGGCAAGATCCTTGGTGTGCACAAACCAAAAAAAAAAAAAAAAAGGCTCAACAACAG
>JAGRAK010000038.1 GCA_020434645.1 Bdellovibrionales bacterium
CTCTCAACAACGCCAAACGGCTCGCCTTGAGTTACTTTTTGCCCGGTCTCTGGCAACTCAACATACACAACTTCACCAAGTGAATCTTGCGCAAATTCAGTAATACCCACCGTACATAAATTTTCATCAACCTGAGCCCACTCATGATCTTTCGTGTAGTAATTTTCTTCAGGAACGATGAAATTTGCCATTTATATTCTCCTCAAAATCTATTTCTGCTTTTTCTTCGTCAATGCTGTTTGCACAAACGGAGTTTCAACCACTTGAGCCTTCACCAAGCGACCACGAATGTCGATGCAAATTTCTTGGCCTGGTTGGGCAAAATCTGCGAGCACATACGCAATCCCGATATTCTCATTGAGCGTCGGAGAAACAGTTCCACTAGTTACCCTGCCGAGCTCCTTATTGTCAATTGAGAGCACCTTGTAGTCATGACGAGCAATGCCTTTTTCACGCATTTTAAAGCCCACAAGCTTTTGCTGAATTCCAGCGGCCTTACGCGCCAGCATCTTCTCGCGCCCAATAAAATCTTTGGCGTCAGCCTTCACAGCCCAACCCAAACCCGCCTCGTATGGAGTGGTATTGTCATCAATTTCTTGCCCGTAAAGACTGTATTTCATTTCAGTGCGGAGGGTGTCTCGAGCCCCCAAACCAATGGGCTTCACATCGAAGCTTTTACCACGCTCCATCAGCTCTCGCCACAAGGGAGCCGTTTGCTCATGCGGCACAAAAATTTCAAACCCATCTTCACCAGTATAGCCCGTGCGCGCCACAAGGCAGGTCACCCCACGAAAAGCATTGAACCAAAGCCAAAAGTTTCAATCGACCGCACGCCTTCGCCAAACACTTTAGCCGATAGGTCAATGGCCTGAGGTCCCTGAACGGCAATTTGACCCCAATCTGCACTTTCATTTTTAAGTTCTGCTCCGCGATTATGCTCTTGAAACCAGCTCCAATCTTTTTGCGTATTCGAGGCATTAACACATACGAGATAATCTTTATTTTTTTCTATACAATAAATAATAAGATCATCAACTATGCCGCCGTTTTCATTGGTCAAGAGGCCATATTGAGCCTTACCATTTGAAATTTGACTCACATCATTTGTCGTCAGCCATTGCAAAGTCGCAAGAGCCTTCTCGCCTCGAACTCGTAACTCACCCATATGAGAGACATCAAAAAGACCAACATGCTTTCGAACATGGTTGTGTTCAATTCGAATACCCTCATACTCAACGGGCATGAACCAACCTGCAAAATCCACCATTCGAGCACCCAAACGGATATGCTCATCTTTTAAAGGCGTAGCTTGTGGCGCCGCCGCGACATGTGAAGTTGTATCAATATCATTTGTCATAAGTTCGTCGAAACTATCATGAAGAATCACTATTTTACACACTCTGCGTTTGAAAGAGTGCATTGGTGACATGATGCGCTACTGTTTGCTCCATTATAAATAGCTGGCAAATATCTCAGCCCACGTACTTATCAAAAATATGGGCTAATTTTTCAGCAGATCGTCTGCACTCCTCAGCATGAATACCCATGGCTTTAGCCCCTGCCACATTTTCAGGCAAATCATCGACAAATAAAACCTCTTCTGGCCGACAATTCATTTCTTTAAGTGCCGCCAAATAGATTTCAGGATCAGGCTTACGAAACCCCAATTCATAACTCGTCAGAATTTTTTTAAAATCTTTAAACATAGAATATTTCTTGGCCTCAAGCTCGATATGCGTAGGGCTTGCATTTGTTAAAGCGTAAAATAAAATTGAAGGGCGCACTGAGTTCACGTTGACTGCAGAATTTAAAGCACTTGCATACTTCTGAATTAAATCCCCCACGCCCGGAATCTCGCCAAGAATGATGGAGTCCCACGCTTTTGCAATATCATTTACGCTATGCTCAGGAGTAAATTCAGTTTTTATATATTTAAAAAAATCAGTTGGGGAGATTTGCCCGCGCTCATAGGAGTCAAAAGTTTTACTCTCACGAATTTTTGTAATGACATCCGAGTTTGAAAAACCCAAATGTCTTGAAAATTGATCCCAGTCGACATGTAGTAAAACATCACCAATATCGAGTAATATGCATTTGATTTCAGGTTTTCTCATCTGATGTCGCTCCTGTTTTGTGACAAAAATAGGCACACTTTTTTACTAAATTACAAATCCAGAAAAATTGCGTAGCCAAAATTATCTCACGATTTCAATAAGTTAACCGAAGGCCGGCTCCTATTGCAACTCACTATTTGGTCTTAAGATTGCTGTATAACCCCCTGTATGAGCGAAACTCAATTTAAAGCCTTTATTTTTCAACTGAGCCACAAACTGATCTTGATAATCAGTTTAACTACTAGTTTAGCGGCCTGTGGACCCGATCAGAATCCGATTGGTAAAGTTAACAGCGATGAATACCTCTCTACACAACGACGCACAGGCAATACAAAACTTATCAATCAAGGTCAGCAAAACCCCATTGCCGTTCCCTATACCATTTCTGGGAGTCAAAAAATATTCAATAATATGCGCCATGAAATGGAGAGCGTAACAGATGTATTGCTCGCTAAGACCATAGAAAGCGTGATTATTACATTAACTGATGACAACGGAGAACGCGTAACGAAAGCCCCTGCTCGAGCTGAAATATCGGTGCAACTCAAATCGGTTCATGCCGGCTTACCCAAGAAACTCAATTTTTCTGCAAAGCTTACGAAAAAAGATCAAGGTCGTATTGCCACAGGTATAGCTCAGTCAGATATTACACCCTCCAACTTTCCGTTTACGGCAGATTTAAAATGTCATGAAGACAATTGCCGAGTTATAGAAGTGCGTCTAAAAAAATATCCAGTCGGCACTAATCTTGCGAAGGTAACAAGCATCACCCCATTCGGACAAGTGGGGATACTCTATAGATTCTCATATCCCAAAATGCGAATTCAACATAGCCGTGACACTGACGGACTCAAAGGCGAATTATTTACCGAACTTGAAAAGTCTGTGAACACCAGTCAGCCGATCCGAACATCAGTGGTCGTTGTTAATGGGCCATCCTACTCAAACATTCAGGTTGAAAATATTCTCGAACTTGATACTGAGCTTCTCGACACAGAAGAAACATCGATTGATATTACAAGCGTAAAAACCCGCGGCAGTGCAAAGTTTGATGGCAAACTTAAAGGCAATGATCCGAGTTCAGGTAGTCTTATTGTCGATTTAAAAGATCAATCTACTCAAGAGATTGCCCGCCTATATTTTGAAGAAGAAGATGATGAGCCCACTGCCAGCCCAACACTCACACCAACGGCTCCCACGCAACCCAAAGGTAAATCGTCATCGCCTGTCATACCTGTGATTACAGACTCACGCTCAACATCCATCCCCACAACGACGAGCTCAAATTCTGATTCAAATCGAACTCCCACTATTGTGGCTCCATCTCCTAACACAGCAAACAAAACCTTATTTAAGGTTAAGCTAGATGCAACTGCACTACCTGAAACAACGCGTGTCTCGACAGCTTTTGCCAACTACGCTACTGATCCGCAAGTGCAGAAATTTGTTCGGTCTTGGCTGGGCGAACCAGGTCAGGTGGGTTGCAAAAATACAAAAGGATCATATCAAAATACCCCACAAGGGCTTGCAACACTCACTCAGTTTCTCACTTACACACCTAACGTAGCCCCACATCTTGAGCGTGTGGTTGAAAAAGTAGATGTGACTCCTGAAGTTGGATATTTACTTCTGCTCGAGTCAGGGTATTCAAAAAACCCAAGCTATCCAACTCAAGAGCGATCTTCACGATCGACAGCTCTTGGGCCATGGCAAATTCTAATTGGCACAGCGCTCGATATACGCAAAGGCACGAATCCAGTAGTCCCATTTCAAATATTTAAAAACAATGACCCGCGAGACGATCGAACATATTTTATGAACTCAACTTATATGGCTTCACTTTATTTAGAAAATCTATTTGATCAATTTAAAGAAGATCCTGCTCTTGCTATACTCGCTTATCACGGCGGGCCTGGAAGTGCAGCACAGGCCGAGAGAAAAACAAGTACCTATTCTCAATTCAACACTTCACTATCTGAAATTCAAAAGTATAATATTCAGACTAAAACCAATTGCAATTTCTTAAATTATACATATACATTTCTTGCTGCTCGAACAATTGGGCAAAATTTAGAGTTTTATGGTTTAGACAATATTACGCCAGCAAAAACCGACGCCTACAAAACCAGACTAAAAAGCCCAAACGGTACTCTACCTGCCGGCTTGTAATTTCTCAGCTAAAACCAAGGTGTTTTCTAAAAGAATTGTAATCGTCATAGGCCCGACTCCACCCGGGACAGGAGTCGCGGCATGAGCATGTGACTTGAGCTCCTCAAAGCGAACATCACCGCAAAGCCCATCAGGCAAACGGTGAATGCCAACATCGACAACCACCGCATTTTTCTTAAAGTCATCGGCACCCAGCATTCTTGGCCTACCCGCTGCCACCACCACAATATCGGCGGTGCGAGTAATGGCCGAAACATCAGGAGTTTTCGAGTGCGCGACTGTCACAGTTGCGTCTTCAAGCAGTAAGAGTTGCGCCATAGGACGGCCCACGATCTGACTTCTCCCCACCACTACACAATTTTTACCGGCCATCGAAATATCGTAATACTTTAAAATTTCAATCACGCCTCGAGGAGTACACGGCACAACTCGCGGCTTACCCGAAAAAAGCAAACCCATATTTTCTACGGTTAAACCATCGGCGTCTTTATCGGGGCGAATGGCGGCTACAATCTTATCTGCTGATAAGTGAGGCGGAAGAGGCAACTGAACAAGAATTCCATCCACAGATTTATCGCCATTTAATTTTTGAATGAGTGCGAGAAGCTCAGTCTCAGTGGTTTGAGCATCCAACTGATGATGAAATGAAACGATCCCCACCTCTTCACAACTTTTAATTTTATTTTTTACATACACATGGCTAGCCGGATCGTCTCCAACAATCACCACCGCTAACCCTGGTGACCGACTGTACTTGCCTTTAAACAATGACACTCGTGATTTGATATCGGCGCGCTTCTTTTCAGAAACGGCTTTTCCATTTAAAACCAGCATAGAGACTCCTGAAGAGGTATTGACTATGTGATAAGCCTAAATTAGCATGCGGACAACCTTCAAAAGGAGTCTAGCGTGGCTGGCAAAGTGAATCTTTCAAAAGATGGCAATACTATTGATTTTAAGGCTTCTGAAAGCCTCCCAACAACGGCGAAAAAATTTCGCCAAAGCCCTGAAATTCAAGGGTTTTATAGCTTTGTCTATGACAATGGCCTGCAGCGCGAAGCTTATGAAATATTAACTGGCATTATACAAAAAAGAAAAGCCATACGGGCTCAAGAGACAGCACTGGCACAAGCGGCTGTTGAAGCTGAAGCCCGCGCAAAAGCCGAAGCTAAGGCGGCTGCAAAAGCAGAGGCCAAAGCCGCTAAACTCGCTGAGCGCCTCGCTGCAAAAGAAGCCGCGGCCAAGGCCAAAGCTGCAGCTAAAGCTAAAGCTGAAGCTGAAAAAATGAAAGCCAAAGCTAAAGCCGAAGCCGCGAAAATGAAAGCCAAAGCTAAAGCTGAAGCCGCGAAAATGAAAGCCAAAGCCAAAGCTGAAGCCGCGAAAATAAAACAAGAGGCTGCAAAAGCGAAGGCTGCAGAAAAAGCCGCAGCACTTAAAGCAAAAGCTGCAGCTGCCAAAGCGAAAGTTGAAGCCGCTAAAAAAGCAAAGGCCGCAGCGAAAGCAAAACCAGCTAAAGTGAAAACAAAAGCGAAAGCCAAATCAGCTAAAGCAAAGCCCACCAAAGTTAAAGTCAAAGCGAAGGCGACCAAGACTAAGGTGGCAAAAGCTAAGAAAACAAAAAAGCGTTAAACATTAAATTAATTATTTGTCCGAAAATTACTAAAATCTTTAAAAATCCGTCCGAATAGACGGATTTTTTTTTAAGCTATGTCTATATTAGCTTTGAGACCAACACAGATCTTGCACACTCTCCAGATCAACTCAATCAGGAGGGTCAATCATGAAGCTAAGAAAAAACGAACAAGGACAAGGGCTTATTGAGTATTTAATACTCACAGCCATAATTGCAATTGCAACAATGGGTGTTGTTCGAATAGTCGGTCACACTGTTTCAGCAAAATTTGCAGATATAGCCAATTCTATTCGAGGCGAAGACTTCAATAAAGCAAAAGTTGAACGCGTCGAAGAGCGGCACTATCGCAAAAAAGATATGAGCGATTTTATGCAAGGAACAGCCAACAAAAAACGCAGTGAATAGTTCAATATGAACAGCCGTGGCGCAACTCTACTAGAGGCCTGTGTCGTGATGATACTCCTCACGGCCATATTTACATTTAGCCTGCGCGCGATATCAGTAGGAGTTTCTCGCGTATGGCTCGAGCACTGCTTGTACGCTGCCCTACGCTGCGAGCTCAGCAGCAGAGATGAGTGCAAGACTCTAATTTTAAACAAGATAAATATATTAGGCTGGGGGCAAGTTGAAAGATTCAGCCTTCATTCTAACTTGAATTCAAAAAAGTACAAAACAGCAGAGGTTTATGTTGTTTGGTGTAACAAGAAAGGGAGTCTGCCATGCGGCACAAAAGAACTCATAACACTCAGCATGAAGATGCGAGAAAAAGATCTCGAGGATTTGCGCTGATTGGAATGCTTGTGTTTTTACCCGTTCTCTTAGCGATAATATTGGGACTCTATATCTCTTCTAAATGGATGGTCACATACACGAACAAACAAAGCCTATGTGAAAACCAGTTATTTCACCAGCAACAAGAGCTTGCTGACGAGCTCAATAATCTGTTTGCCTTAAATAAAGAAGCACGACTTCTGCAAGTTGCAAATAAAATGGCACTACTTAAACTGGCAACAGCCACGGCAACTGGCAATATGGTCGCCATTGCGGCAGCTGAAAAATACTTGTACAAAATAACACAAAAAAAGAAAGTTCTAGAGGGTAAACAAGATAAAATTATTTCAGCGATTAAAGTTCAACACGCACGCGCCCAACTCTATTTACGCAAAACACTGATTAAAAATAACCCGAGAGTGACACTCCCTGCCGCTCAGATACGTAAAGAAAACCCAAACGAAGTGGGCTCACCTTATGAAACTCTACCGAACTTCAGTGTTCAGCAGCGAGCACATGTTCTGTACACCATTCACTTAACAATCCCGCCGGAAAAGCCTAAACGAAAAGATTTCATATGCAGCGCCTCAATTGCAGATCGCGCTGGAACATTTCGCGCAACGCTATCACCGGGGTCAATATGAAAAATAAAACACTTCAAATTCGCGGACTAATAATAAGACAAAATCGTGGTCAAATTTTAGTAGAAATTCTGACTGGGTTGGCCGCATTTTTGCTATTCATATTTTTCATCGTGCAAATATGCGAGACCACAATGCATGAAGCCAAGAGATTTCGAATAACAAAAGAGGAGAGACATGGAAATCAAATTACCAGAGATACCCATAGTAAAAAAACACCCGCGCACTATGGTCGTGATATTCGTAGTGTTTTTTCTAATCGTAAGTCTTCTCGTTGAGAGCTCCAACAATAAACCAGAAGAGCAAAATGAAGTCATTACAGCAGAAAGCGTGGATACGTTTATTCCCAGTGGTTTTGTACTTGTACCTATTGAAGTCCAAAATCTAGCATCATTAGACTCAATTGTTGGACAATTTGGAGTTGTCGACCTTTACACTGAAAATGATAAAAACCCACTGGCCTCTGGCTTAAAGTTAATTCGAAGCCCGCGCGACCCATCACAGTTTGCTGTTATGGTGCCTGAAGCCAGCTCTAAAGAAATTGTAAGATACAGCAACAAGCCATTTATGGTGATTGTACAGAACCCGAATCAAAATAAGTCAGCCGTGCGCCAAGCCACACAACCCACAAGAATTACCTGGGAGGATTAAATGAACACAAAAAGCCAAAGTCACACATGCAATCGACGCTACTTTGCCCTTATATTAACGGCATATTGTGTAATTAATTTACCCAAAGCATTTGCCGAAGAAGTCGTCATGTTTCGTGGAGAAAATGAAACCGAAACAGAGTTTGAGGCTCAAAAACTTGCACGAAATCAATCTGTAGGGTTTGATGACTTTGTCGCAAAGCAATCCGCTCCAGCATTGTTAATTGAAAATCTAAACCAATCATTTTTAGTGGCTCAAGATCATTTTTTAAAATCTGAAATTGGTGTCATAGAAAATGATTGGTTAGATGTCACCGCATTTGCCCATAAAGCCGACTGGGCCAAACCCCAACGAGAAATGATTCAAACAGCCTATTTGCGACTAGCTCAAATTGCATCAGATGCAACCAGCACTCGAAAATATTTGCTAGAAGCACTTTGTTATGACGATGAGTTTGTGCCAGATCAAAAGTTATTCCCACCGCCGCTGATCGAACAGTACAATTCACTAAAATCTCACATTCCGAAAAAAGAACTCACATTCATTTCAGCAGAAGGGTTTTCATATGCTCTCATCAATGGAGTTCAACATAGAATTTCCTCTCGAACTCCTCTACATATTCGCCCTGGGACAAAGAGAATAACTTATCTGTCTCCAACATACATGCCTGTTTCAAGAGTTCTTGATACCTCTGAGATTATTAAGTATCAGCCACAAAAAATACTCGCGCAAAAAATTTCAGCGCCCACTAGTAAGCTGAAGCAACGGTCTTTAGTTAAATCAGCAGAAGATTTGTTTTCAGCACCAACCTCAATATCACCCTCTATCGAAAACAAGATGCCGTCGGCAATAAATGAACAATTTTATAAGAAACCGAAGTTTTGGGTTGGAGCCGCCATACTTGCAGGGGTTGTCTACGCATTAAAAAGCCAGAATAATGAAAAGGCGGGCGCTGCGCCGACACACCGAGAGGGCTTATGACCCTCTCAGCTTTAAATCTTTACAGATAAAATGTATAGATTTTCGAACTCCATCATCAGTGAGCCCAGGGTAAGCGACAAGACCAAACAAAGTACCGGCCATCCCATCGACGCCGGCCTCATCTAGATCTGCAAAATACAATTTTATTTTAGAACGAAATTGTTTTTCGTAATCACGAAGAATTTTGCCAATTTCGTTCTGTTGTAGCCGACGAGTCATGTAATAAACATGCGTAAATGGCGACTTCTGACTCAGATGCCGTGATATTAAGACACTTTCAGTTAATTGCCCACTAGCCCACATTTTAAGTCTTGATTCACTTAACCCGAAATACTCAGCTCCTAGATAATCAACAGCCGTTCGTATAATTTCGTCTTTAGACTTACCGAAATAATAATAAATAAGTGGCCGTGACACTTTTGAAATACGAGAAAGATCTGTAATCTTCCACTTGCCGTAGCCTTTTATAACTTCAAGTTGAATAACAGATTCAAAAATAGCCCAGAATATTTGTTCTTTTGTATTTTGTGTTTCTTTTTTTGCCACGATGGCTAGAAGGTAACGTAGAAAAATTTATTGTGCATTAAAAATAAGCAAGACCTCCCCCGAGGTCTTGCCCACACTTTCCCCTTGGCGACGAATTACTCAGCCGCTTCTATTTTCATTTTAGTGATTCCAGCTTGAAAGCCGGCACCGCGAGCGAGACTTAATCCGAGATTAAGCGTAACGGCTTCTTGGCCACCGCGCACCGCAAAATGAGCACCAGCACCTCGAAGCAAAGAAGCTTCTACATTGGCAACATAGTATTTACCGAGAAGTGCCTCAGGACCGGCAGCAAGACCGATGCCCGTAGCCACGCCTGCTAGTTTAAGATGACCAAGTGCCACATTAAGAGCGATAGGTTTTCCACCCATAGTGACTTTCACTTTCATTTGCTGAGTGTTCCCGGCAATATCAATACAAGATACTGTACCTTCGCCGGTCATTTTGAATTTACCTATAATAACTTGAAGTCCGCGACCTTCAGCTTCAAATGTAAGAGCGCAGTCCCAAAGTGGTTTTTCAATTCTGTTTTCTGCCTTTGCCGTTACTCCCATTAGTGTAATCACTGAAAGTAGCGCGATTGTTAAGTTCTTCATGAGTTCCCCTTTTAGTTATCAGAGCCCTTTACTGCCCTGTTTGTTTATTTCTTGGGGACACTAAACATCTATTTAAAATAAAAAGAAATCAAATGAGCTGTCAGAAAACATAGTTTTATGTCAATTTGTGATGAGTCTACGGCCACTGAGCTCAAAATAAATCTCAGCAGGTCTATATATATCTGATTTAGCCGATCTGATGACCTCTAAACATAATTTTTACCAACTCACCTAATTCAAATTGTGAATAAGTTTCAAGGCACCAATTGAAATCAGGATGGGAGTGCGCACGAGTCATTAAAGATACATCCCTAAAAAAATCTTCTCTTGGGAGAGCGATATTATTTTGTTTCGCATCCCAAACTGCATATAAATTATTCTGCATGCTCGTCTTCTCAATTGGACTATCACTACCAAAATAGTATTTGACCCCTGCGCTCTCGAGCTCCTGCCAGCGAAATGCAAACCGCGCTAGCTCCCCTATTTTATTGTTCAACCACTTCTTATCACTTAGCCAATGGCATGGTTGCAAATGGCAAATCACACCAAGCTGGCTAAAAATTTTGATGGTTTCAGGGCGAAGGAGCTCAGCATGCTCGAGATGAAGTTGACCTAAAATATTTTGACTTTTTAAATCTAAAGCTACGCGCGCTACGATATGAGCGGCCTCGTCGCCAATGGCATGCACAGCTATTTCTAAATTATTTTGAAAACAAATTTGCATCATCTCTGCGAGTTGCGAAACTTCAAGCAGTTGAAGCCCCGCACCTGAGCCAGATAAATATGGTCGACTGAGTAAAGCGCCCTCCGACCCAAGCGCGCCGTCGAAATAAACTTTCACACCTTTCGGTCTAAGCAAATCATGAGTTTCTTTTTTTGCCTGCCGTGCAAGTCGAACGCATTCGTTAAAACTAGAC
>JAGRAK010000390.1 GCA_020434645.1 Bdellovibrionales bacterium
GTCATATTGGGTCAAACGTCTCGATTCCTAGTCCGATACAACGCCAGAAGCAAGCGGACACGATCCCTCCGATTTCGTGATCACGATTCCCGTTGACGTGATTCAGTCCTCGATTTTCACATGAAAACTAGACGATCACCGCCGGAAGGCAATAAATCTCTCATTCTAAAATGGATACAGCATTTGAGTGTCTCCGGTTCGATCTGACTTGAGCTTCCAGATTTTTCAGTTGTCATTCTGCGGAACTCCTGTATCTGTTCAGCCTCCCATTTCTAGCAAATGACGGCTCGGTAGCTCAGTTGGTAGAGCAGAGGACTGAAAATCCTTGTGTCGCTGGTTCGATCCCGGCCCGAGCCACTCTTTAACACCAAAGGAGTTACGAGTCATGGATGGTAGTGTTTGCCGGACTGTTTTTTCTTCAACTTGCAATAGGCTTGCAATGTTGACTGCGGTGGCAAGGGTTCACCCTGCCTCGAGGGCATGATGTTAGGCTCAGCGACCAATACCGCCAAAACGCCATTCCAAAAAAAGGTTCTCTGCGCAAAAACGCCAAACGAGGTGTTTAACCCGCCAGAATGCAGGCAGTATCATAGGGTTCCCAGCCATTTGGCACTGATTCAAAGTGCTC
>JAGRAK010000391.1 GCA_020434645.1 Bdellovibrionales bacterium
TACTGGGCGGCAGTGGTCCGGCTGGCCGTTGCAATTTACCTGGCGGAAGCTTGGGCGGCTTGATAACCGGTTTTTCCGGCGGCGTCTGCACCGGTGCGATTCCGGCGCATCCGGCTAATATCACTATAAGACAGCTTGTGAAAAACCAGTTTTTAGTTTGCATTTGATGTCCGGACAAAAATTCTTAACCCAGAGTTGATTTCAATAGCTTGCCCATCTCGGCGGGGTTACGCGTCACTTTAATACCGCATTCTTCCATCACGGCCAGCTTTTCCTGTGCCGTACCTTTGCCGCCTGAGATAATCGCACCGGCATGTCCCATGCGTTTGCCGGGCGGCGCCGTCACACCGGCGATAAAGCCGACAACCGGCTTGCGCATATGCGCTTTTATCCAACGCGCACAATCTTCTTCATCGCTGCCGCCAATTTCGCCCACCATCAGCACCGCGTCGGTTTCATCGTCTTCATTGAATAATTGCATGACATCGATATGTTTCAGGCCATTGACAGGATCGCCACCAATCCCGACACATGTCGATTGCCCCAAACCCTGTTCCATTAACTGTGCAACGGCCTCATAAGTCAACGTACCTGAGCGCGATACGACACCGATAC
>JAGRAK010000392.1 GCA_020434645.1 Bdellovibrionales bacterium
TACGGGATAACACACATATTTTTTCCGGCGAAATTCCTTGCTGCATTAAACCTAATACTTCTTTGGCCACAAATTTTTTGTCATTACCATTGTAAAACTTTGCCACCACTCTCTCTTCTTGAGGTTCCCCATAGCGATGACTAAAATCCATTTTCATAAAAGATTGCTCAAAATGACTAAACAAATCATTAATAAAAGACAGAAGTTCAGAGTAAGATCGGTAGTTTTTTGAAAGTCGCTCTCTCTTATTAATTAACTCTTGCTCTTTTCTGGCGAAAACTTCACTACGCGCACCTCGAAACAAATAAATACTCTGCTGAGGATCGCCAACGATATAACTCGGGCTCTTGCCTATTAACTTCTTTAATAGTGCTTCTTGCAATGGGCTTGTATCTTGATACTCATCTATTAACCAATAATCCCACTCTTGAGCAAATGCTTCACCCAAACTAGACTCTTGGTTTAAGATTAAATGAGATATCAGCTCCAAATCTTGCATTTCTAATTTTGATAATTTCTTTTTATATTCTAAATATTTGTTTACAAATTTTTTTGCTAAAAGTTCGAATTTATTGAAAAAATTAGCTGCTCCAGCAACC
>JAGRAK010000393.1 GCA_020434645.1 Bdellovibrionales bacterium
TATGAGGAAGACCAGGAAGAAAATACCCCTTAATTTGAGATGGTTTCATTTTTAGCTCCAATTGAATTTTTTTGAAAATTCACATCATTATTTTTCACTTCATTCCATTCTGCGATGACATTTCCAGTTCCTATCACCGACCCGTAGGCATAAACTTTTGCAGGATAAGAAGGGAATTTCATTGCCGCCAACATCCATGTCAATGCCCCACTATCTGTCTCAGCAATTGTTTGCTCTGTGAAGTCAGGTAAAATTTCTATCAACTCTTTACTTTTTCCAGCCTTCATAAGCTCAATCATTTTCATATCCCACAAATATTGACCATGATGTTGAATATGTTCTTTACTCATATCTTCTGGAATTTCACTCTCAGTTACAAAATGCCTATGACTTAAACTATTGCTTGCAAGCAAAACTACTTTCTTTCCACTTTCTTCAATTGCCTTTCTAGTTGCCTTTCCCAGTGCAATCATTTTTTCTTGTAACACGTCCATACTAAAATATTTTGCAGATCCATTTGAGCTTATCCCAACAATTGGTTTATCCCAGTTTGGATTGGTCATATGAAGACTAACTATAGTTCCATAATCAACTCG
>JAGRAK010000394.1 GCA_020434645.1 Bdellovibrionales bacterium
TGGATTATCTTCTTGTGGTCCTAAAGCTTATGTAAGAGGAGAATATGATCAGGACGTAAATAGTACTAACCTATTGAATGATAAGTGGTCAGAGACAGATATGCAAAATGCTGTTCGTGATTTGGTTCAAAGCGCAAGTAACCACTATGCGATTAGAACGGCAAAAAAACCTCCTGTAGTTATGGTTACGCGAATGCAAAATAAGACAAGTGAACATATTGATACGCAAAATATTACAGATATGTTGAGAGTAGAGCTTATGAGGTCTGCAGGTCTTCAGTTTGTAGATAAAGCCGCTCGAGAAGATATTTCTGAAGAATACGACTATCAGAATGCAGGCAATGTTTCAGCACAAACTAGAAAAGGGCCTGGTGGCCAAATTGGTGCCGATTACATTATAAATGGTCGATTAGATTCGATCGTGCAACAGGCGGGTAGAGATAAATCCGTTTATTATAAGCTGACTTTAAATATGACAAATCTTAAAACCGGTTTGATTGTTTGGTCTGACTACAAGCAAATTAGAAAATTGTATAAAAAACAAAATGTAGGATTGTAAACCTCATATGAAATTTGGATCTTTTAAA
>JAGRAK010000395.1 GCA_020434645.1 Bdellovibrionales bacterium
AGAAAGAAAGCGCCATTGGATTCCATCACGTCAATTTCAACTGCATAAGCCATGCCAACCATCAATCAACTTGTTCGCCAGGGTCGCAAAGACAAGCCGGTGAAGTCAAAGGCGCCTGCGCTGGACAAATGCCCGCAACGCCGGGGTGTCTGTCTTCAAGTTTACACCCGCACCCCGAAAAAGCCGAACTCCGCGCTCCGTAAGGTGGCCAAGGTGCGCTTGACCAATGGCGAGGAAGTCATTGCTTACATCGGTGGTGAGGGGCACAACCTTCAAGAGCATTCGATCGTGCTGGTGCGTGGTGGTCGTGTGAAGGATTTGCCGGGTGTTCGTTATCATATTGTCCGTGGCTCCCTTGACACCTTGGGGGTCGAAAAACGCCGCCAGAGCCGTTCTAAATACGGTGCTCGCAAGCCCAAGCCTGGTCAAGCCGCTGCGGCGCCAGCCAAGGGTGGTAAGAAGAAGTAAGGCTTCGCTGTTCAACCATTTATCTGTAAATCCCAGGAGAAAGATCCCATCCCATGGCCCGCAGGAAAAGAGTCTACAAAAAAGAAGAGCGCCGCGATCCACGCTTCGACAGTGTG
>JAGRAK010000396.1 GCA_020434645.1 Bdellovibrionales bacterium
ACGGCCGACATGCTCGATCTGCTTCGCAGCAAGCTCGGCCCAACTCATGTTGTTCGCCAAATGCCAGGCCGCGGCCTGGACGACGCGCTGATTCACTTGGCCCGTGGCGAAGAGGTTCAGCAACTCTTGGACGTCGGCGTTGTCGGTGAACTCGTCAATGGGACGGATTTCGTAAGGAACCTTCGGTCGCGGTTCTTCCTTGCCGTGCTCCAGGCAGACGCAGTGGGCTTCCATGCGAACTGTCTTCTCCGGGGCGATGTTAAACATGCCGCCGCCCATGCCGCCGCCCATGCCCATGCCGCCCATGCCGCCGCCCATCATGCCGCCGCCCATCATGCCGCCCATGCCTTGATTCTGGCCGCCGCCTTGCTGATTGTTGCCGGCGCCCCCTCGCCCGCCGCCGGCGCCAAAGCCTCCGGCGCCGCCGCCGGGGCCGCCAAAGCCGCCTTGCGCCGGAACCGGCACGCCGGCGAATGTTCGCGGCAATCTCACGGTCAGCGGCTCGTCCGACTTGCTGGTGACGATCAGCTTGGCTTGCTTGCAATCGCGAGGAATGAATTTCGCCTCAATCAAGGCGTCGGCC
>JAGRAK010000397.1 GCA_020434645.1 Bdellovibrionales bacterium
TTGAAAGTGAAAGTAAAAAGAAGGGTGTTGAGGATCTTGATCTTCTAAGGGCAAAACGACTTGGCTTTTCTGATCAGAGCATCGCTAATTGGTATTCTATGTCCACTGAGAAGGTCAGAACGGTGCGAGAATCGCAAAAGGTTTTACCAGCTTACTTTCAAGTCGATACCTGCGCGGGAGAGTTTGCTGCTGAAACCCCTTATTTTTATTCGACCTATTGGGGCCAAAGGGAAGCATTTTCAACGAAGAAAGAGTCTATTGTTTTATTAGGCAGCGGCCCCAATCGTATTGGCCAAGGGATTGAATTTGATTACTCCTGTGTGCGTAGCGTGAGACAGTTTCAGCGAGAAGGTTTTCACGTAGCCATGGTCAACTCTAACCCTGAGACTGTTTCAACTGATTACGACACTTCGGATATATTGTTTTTCGAACCCATCACTGAAGAGCATACTCTAGAAGTTCTAAGGTATCTGCAGCCGAAAGGCTTTGTTGCTCAATTGGGGGGGCAGACTCCTATCAATTTGGCTCCAGCTTTAGTCAAAGAAGGCTTTAATTTGTTAGGCTCGACTTTAGAGTCA
>JAGRAK010000398.1 GCA_020434645.1 Bdellovibrionales bacterium
GATTTTTCTGGAGGACCCCATCAAAATTAAAAATGGGAACGAGGGTGAGTTGAAGCTTGAAGGTAAATGAGTCTAAGAAATGACTCTGTAAACTTTTTGCAGCGACGACGCCTTCCCACTCATCTCCGTGTACTCCGCCCAAAATGAGAACCTGGGGGCCTTGGCTTCCAAATTTGTCAGCAATAATTGGTAGTCCATTGGCTGTTTCGCCGAATTTAAAACTTTTCACCCGATGCTCCCTCGTGTAAGCTACCGCTCCATGAAAACGCAAAGTCAGATAGTGGTCAAGAAATTCGGTGGAACATCGGTGGGTTCTATTGAACGGATAGAGTCTGTTGCCGACCGAGTGCATAAGGATCACTCAATTGGGCAGCGTCCCATTGTTGTAGCTTCGGCAATGTCAGGAGAGACCAATCGCTTGGTGAGATTGGCCTCCGAGATCAACCCCTATTATCGCGGTATGGCCTACGATATGTTGTTGGCCTCTGGTGAACAGGTGTCCATTGCTCTTTTGGCAATGGCTTTAGAAAAACGTGGACTCAAAGCTGTTCCTTTGTTGGCTCAT
>JAGRAK010000399.1 GCA_020434645.1 Bdellovibrionales bacterium
CAGCAATTTCTTGAACCGTACGCCCCGAACCAATCAATTCTGTCGGATTAGGAAAATCAATACCATAAAAACATGGCGCCTTAATCGGTGGACAACTAATGCGCATATGAATTTCCTTTACACCCGCTCTTCTTAACTCTTCCATACGACTCCGCGATGTGGTTCCTCGTACAATAGAATCTTCAACAATCACAATCTTTTTTCCTTTGAGAATGCTACGGATAGGATTTAATTTAATACGCACACGCAAATCTCGCAAAAACTGTGTTGGCTGAATAAATGTTCGACCAATATAGTGATTACGAATAATACCCACCTCGAATGGCAACCCCAATTCTGCCGCGTATCCTAATGCCGCATAGTTTCCTGAGTCCGGAATCGACATAACAAAGTCCGCATCTGTTTTTGGATGCTCTTGGGCTAATTTAGCACCCAAACGTTTACGTACTTGATACACGTTATCACTAAAAATATTACTATCAGGACGCGCAAAATAAATGTTTTCAAAAATACAATGTGATTTCTTTTCTTCTTTAGCTCCATCGAGAAAACTCGATTCAATT
>JAGRAK010000039.1 GCA_020434645.1 Bdellovibrionales bacterium
TCGCCTTATCGTGGAGTTGATCCTCAGGCCAAAGCTTGTGCTCACGCATCGGAAAAATCACATTGTCGAGTACTGACATCGAATCAAAGAGCGCATTGTTTTGAAAAAGCATGCCGAGTTTTCGGGCTAATTCATGTTTTTCTTTCGACTCGAGATTTTGCCAGTCTTCGCCGTCTATTAAAACGTGGCCTTCGGTGGGTTTAAAAATGCCCGCCATAGTTTTTAAAAGTACAGTTTTGCCATGGCCACTTGGGCCAATGATAACGACAGATTCTTGATCGTGAACTTGAAACGAAATATTTTTTAAAATAATTTTTCCGCCAAGTTCGATGGTGACATTTTTTAATTCGAGTATGGGTTTATTCATAATGGGTATACTAGCAGATAGGTGGCTCTGGGGTCTATGCCGGTGTTTAAAGTAATTTAAGGTTAAAGGGGCGTGGTCATATTAAGATTTTTTGATGTAAAACTGAGGTATGATTCGGTCTTATCTATGGCGCAAGTTTCCCATTTAAGTTTATTGGCAGGTACTGTTGGTAAATTTTTGGCTAAATAAAGTGATCCGCAGGCCCATGCATTTTCCAGTCGTTGATTTGTAAAGAGATCGAGAGGATCTTTCGCGCAGAAATCGACATACTTTATAAAATCGATTGGCAAGGCTACTTCTTTATATTCCCATGATTCGGATGTATAATAGTAAACTTGATTGCGATTTATAAATTTAAAAAAATAGGGAATATCACCGCGCTCTAGTTGAATATTTTCCTCAGGCAGTAGGTTTTCGATTGTGGTCTTTTTCTCTAATAAATTGGCATAATCCCTTGTTCCTCTGAAAAATATTCTGATGGGATAATTTTTAAAATCCGATTCGTGAGCTTGTAAAAGCTCCCTTATTCCAGAGAGTTGATTGAAAAAATACTCTGTAATACTCTGATAGCCATCAAATAGAGCTTTTGCCTCAGTGTTTGGTATTAACTCTAGAGGGTCTTGTGTTAATGCATTGAGGCCTGCGCTCCATGCAAGTTTTTTGTCTGTGGGCAACAAAAGAGTTTGGTTTGGCAAGAGAAGATCAGAGAATGTCTGTTCAACATCAACAACTTGTAAGCCATTATTTGTAATTAAGAGGTTATCCTTGTGAATATCTTGGATACCAAAATAATAGCAATATCCTAACAGTTGACCAAGCTCATAAAAGTCTTTGGGGGTAATGGGTCTTTTCGAAGAGTTAATAGCGACCACTTTGTTGTCATGTGTGCTTTGTTCAGTTGCATGAACAAGTTCCATTTTAATGGTCATTTTTGTAAATAGAGTTTTAAGAGGGGAGTTAGCGCCAAAAAAAAATAGCTCCCAAAAAATAGGACGAGGCTTTACGTAAACTCTCGTGCCACCGGAGACTCCTTCAAAGACAAATCTATTGAAGTTATGCGAGTCTCCTTGTGACATAGTCATCAACAAGAAGAACTGCTGCTGGTCACAATTTTAACTGTCTCTTCAAGTTGATCCAAATTAATCAGAATAGTGTCTTGATTCACCCTATGCCTCCTTTGGCTACTTCAGCGGTTGCAAATTCCGCAGACGCACTGTATCATGCCCAGTGTGTTCAAAGTCAAGTAAAGGCAATAAATTTGAAAAAATTCGCTACCGTATTTTTTTATTTGGGGACGTTTGCTACTTCGTTTGGCAGTCTCCTGTTTGTTATGTGTGTCCCCGCTTTTTTTCTTAAATCGGGATATCTAGCTGAAACTATTGGTATTGCCATTGGTATTCATAGATTTTCAGGTATCGCGGCAATTGCATGGTTTAGTCCCCATATAGATAAATTTAATTCCAAAAAAATTATTTACTTAACTGAAATATTCGCGGCGGTGGCATCTATAGTGCTCTTGGCTGCTTGGTACTACCGTGAAGAGTTTGGGCTTAGCATATTTTTAGCATTTATTGGAGTTCGAGCTATTTCAGTAGGTGTGCAGAGTACTAGCAGGAATCGGCTAATTAAACTCCTTTCTAGTGACAATTTGAGCCGCGAAGCAAGTTTTGCCATTTGGCTGAATAAAGTGACTCAAGGCGCACATGTATTATCAGCTCTAGCGGCTATACCACTCGTAGCAACAGGTAATCTTTATATGGCTATTGCTATTGATTGTCTGACGTTTCTTGTGGGGGGGGGCTCAGCGATGCTGTTGCCCGATATTGATTCAGAATCAGAAGAAAAAATAAATATAAAGCGTACAAATTTTATAACAACAATTTCTGCGTTTTTCAAAATGCACAAGACCGTTTTCATTCAGGATATGCTTTTGGCAGTATCTGTCAGCGGCACCATATTGCTTATGGTTAAGCTCAGCGCTGGCAATTCAGAATACGTGATATATTTTAACTTGATATTCGGTATCTGTATTTGGCTAAGCTCAATATTTGCTCATAATATTAAATTGCGAAATTATACTGCCGTTTATTGGGTCGCTATAATGGTGGGCTACGTTCTTTTGATATTTTATTACAATTCTGGGTTTCGTTTTGTTGCGTATTTTATTGCGTATATGGGGTATTGGATTCTCTACCACAAGTACACAGTTGAAATTCAAACGAAGACACCAAAAGACTTAATTGGCGCGACAATGGCTGCGAGGGGGCTTGTGATTGCGGCTACACTTTCAGTAGGTGAATTGTTTGGTGGCTACATATCACGTCTAATTGATATAGAATTTGAATTAGGGCTCAGAGCTGCAATATGTTTTTTTGTATTATGTGGCTTATGGCTCTTAAGGCATCAAACAGAAAAATATAAGGTGATACATGATGGCATATCTCTTGAAAATAGGACTAATGATCATGATAGGTAATAGTTCAAATGCTATTGCGGATGATGTGCTTAATATAGCCTTCCCTACAAAGCAAATACAGCTGGATCCTCAAAAAATGGAGGATATGTATTCTATGACTGTTGTTAACCAATTGTATGCTAAACTTTTTAAATATACACCTGACGGCCAAATACGTACTGATCTTATCGAGAGATGGGAAGTATCTAAAGATAAAAAAACATATATTTTTACACTGAAAAAAGCGACCTTTTCAGATGGCACACCTATTACAGCCGAACATGTGGCGAATAGTATTAAAAGAGTATTTGTATTGAAGTCATCACTTTCTAGTGATTTGTCTATAATAGAAGGTGCATCAAAGTTTTTAAAAACAAATAACGTAGATGATTTAATGGTAATCTCTGAAAATAAAAACACATTAAAAATTGAAACTATGAAGCCAACAAGTCTGCTGGTTTATTTGCTTGCAGTGCCAGATATCGGAGTTTTAAAGTTAAACAAGGTAGACAGCGAGCTGACATTTGACGAAAAGATGGCTTTTTCTGGTCCTTATAAAATTAAATCAATTTCGAAAGGTGTTATAAAGTTACTAAAGTGGCGCGCTTCTGACTTGGACAGCTCTAACCCTGCGAATACGGTTAATTTTAATTTATTTAAAAAAGTAGATACAAAACAAGTAGCCTCTGGCAAGATTACTGACACATCTAATTTTATGACAATGGATGAAAAGGATAGTCCTCTGGCCAATAATCCAAATTGGAAAGCTGTTGCTTCTGAGGCCGCAAATGAACGTTTTATAATAATCAATCCGAAAATGATCCCATTAGAACTTCGAAAATGGATGCTTTCAAGAATAAATGTAGACGATTTTGTTAGTAGGCTGAATGATAAATCGATAGTGCCTGCCTATGGTTTTATACCCAACTGCTTGCCGGGTCACCTAAAGGGGCGTCAGCATACAAATGTTAAAAGGCCAGATATTACAAAACGATTATCAATAAAGATAACATATGGCGAGAACCTCCCATACCCCGAAGTATTTAAATCTTATCTTATACAAGTTTGGTCCCATCCTAAACTCAAAATTGAATTCGAAGAGTTACCGGTTTCTAAATATTTAGAAAAAATGTTTAATAAAAAGGAACAGGTTGTCATAGGCGCTCGTGGCATAGATTACCCAGAGGGTTACTCTGTTGTAACTTATTTTCGCTCAGACGTAGAATCAAATTATTTTTTTATTAACAGCAAGAAAATTGACGAATTAATAGATAGTTCGGGGCAAGAGCTAAATAATGAAAAACGGTATGCCATTTATGAAGAGATTCAAAAAAATGTGTTAAAAGAAGCTACGGTAATACCTATTGCGTTCGGTAGTTGGAAAAAATACTACTGGTCAAATCGCGTTAAAAAAGTGCCGCCGCACCCAATTGGCATTCATTTTATGCCTTTAGAAATGCTTGTTATGGCGGGTAAGTGAAAAGTCTAAAGGAGTTATTTAGTCGAGAGATCAGATCATCAATGATATTTCTTAGTCTTGGTATTTGCTTATCTGTATTGCTGATCACAATATTTTTTCAATATCAACAGCTCCGCTTTGACCTGCGTACCATTAAAAGGTTTGTAGGAGAATCGACGAAAAATGTTTTGGTGTTAGAGCAGCCAATCATGATGCAGAGATCTATTTCTGAGTTTTGGAAGGCATTTGAGGGGAGGCCATCGGCTATTATTGGACTAGATGTGTATTTTGATGAAAGTCTTGTTTCCCAAAATGGTAGCGGCGCAGAGTCAAATTCTTTTTTTGTATCTGAAGTAAAGGAGTGTTTTCTTTCAACTTCACAGAAAGTATGTGTGCATTACTTTATCTCGCCGTTACTATATTTTACCGTTGGGCTGTGGTTATTATTTGCTGTGATTTTTAGTGCCATCGTCATGTATCTTATTCGAATTAAAACTTCTGAGAGAACTGTGGATTCCCTGGCTAGGCCATTAGAGCTTGAAGTTGAGCGAATTTTTCTTTTATCTGATCGTTTCAAGGCAAATGTCTTGGCTCCTGCTGCAAACGATGTTTTTTTAGATACAAAAGATATACCAATTCAGGAAGTTGCGCAACTAAGTGCCGCCTACAATGAACTATTGAAGCATAGGGATAATTATTTGCAATTAGAAATTCAAAATGAGGTATCAAGTTCGTTGAATAGTATGGCAGCTCAGGTAGCGCATGATATTCGATCCCCATTATCGGCACTAAATATTGTTATGACACAATTGCCCGACATGCCGAAAGAACAAGATGACTTAATTCGTAATGCGATAAAGAGAATTAATGACATCGCGAATTCTTTACTTGAACGAGGTAAGGGTATGCAGGCTGCTCAAATTATTGATCGCGATTCGCACCGCAAATCTGACATAATAATATTAAATCCAGTGGTAAACGCTTTAGTTTTAGAGAAGAAGGCGCTTTTTAAAGAAATTAATAATTTAGATATTACATTAGATGTAACTTCAGCTTTAGTTCGTGTGAAGTTTAATGCAACAGAATTGACGCGTATTCTGTCAAACTTAATTAATAATTCAATAGAGGCGATTGAGCCTATGGGCGGGCGAATTACTATCAGCTTACGGGAGCAGAATAGTTGGGTCACATTAGTTGTTGCGGATGATGGTAAGGGAATGCCTGATCATGTTCGTAAAAAGTTAATGGCTGGCGAGAAGGGTGTTTCGTTTGGTAAGGCTGGTACTTCTTCGGGGTCAGGGATTGGCATATACCACGCTAAACTTACTGTTGAGTCGTTTGGCGGTAGATTCGAAATTAGTTCCCAAGAAAATGTGGGGACTATGATTATGATATCTTTACCTAAGCAACAGATTTAGAGGTCTTCAGTATCAGCTGATTCGAATTTGGTAATGGAGGAGGGGGTAAATCTTGTATCGGCCTTCTGGTCATATTGCCCATTTTTATCGTGTAGAAGTTTACTATCAAGTGTGTTTAAGAGATGCCCTTTATGATTGCGAGAGTCTCCGCAAAATAAAAGTTTCGGGGAAGAATTAGATTTTTTAGAATAAATTATTTTTTAAAATAATTTTTCCGCCAAGTTCGATGGTGACATTTTTTAATTCGAGTATGGGTTTATTCATAAAAATTACACCAAGCTTCCCAGAAAGTTTTTAAGACTCATGATTCGAACGCCTGGATATTTTAACATGTCTCGTCGCTCATCTTTTTCTCTCTCAACAACATGAATAGTGAACTTGGGTTTTAATATATTTTGAAAGTATAGAAGAGCAGGGGTTGGTTGCGAGTTACCAGATTTAACCTCGATAAGAGCGTACGGTTTTTTATCTTCTGTAATAAAAAAATCGACTTCTCGTTTCTCTTTGTCGCGTAAGTAGTAAAGCTCATATTCGCCAAATGCGCAATCCGTCCAGGCATGGCAAGATTTCAGTAAATGGCTTGCCACCATGTTTTCAAGTTGAGCGCCCTTGTCTGTTGCCTGAGTCCAATCGTATAAGTACAGTTTGGGTTCTTTAAAAATAGATCTTTTGATGTTTTTCGAATATGGTTTGATGCGATAGCAGTAAAATAAGGCTTCAAGTAAATCTGTCCATCTTTTAACCGATTCAAATGAGCATGATAGATCTTCACGAAGTGACTCGTAAGAGAGCTGTGAGCCAACTCGATCTTGTAGTAGGAGTGATAAATTTTCAACAACAGTGACATCTCGAATATTTTGCAAATCACGAAGGTCTTGGCGAATCATTCGTTCGCGATAAAGTCTTTGCCATCGTTTTAATTTTTTCTCATCTTGCTGAAAAAATGGCTCGGGGAATCCGCCAAATTTGAGTAGGCTCTCAGGGCTATATTGTACATCGAGGTGCTCATCCCAATCATGTGTGGGTGGTGGTTTTACTTTTGAACTTTCTCCAACAGATAGTGGGTGAAGTCGATAGGGGATATAGCGACCTTGCAGGCTGTCGCCTGACTTTCGGTAAAAATCAAGGCTGGCGCTACCCGTGACAATAAAATTCAAATCTTTTTTATAGAGATCATACAACCCTTTTAATTTAGACTTCCACTTTCGATCTTTATGAATTTCGTCAAAGACCAAGGTAGAGCCCTTGGCGATAGTGCTTAAAAATGCCTTTGGTCCCTTAATCCAAATTTTTCTAAAATCATCGTCGTCCCATGAAAAGTAATTTTTGCTTTGATTGGTGTCATATAAAAGATGTTCGGCGAGCGTTGTTTTGCCGACTTGCCGAGGACCACTTATGAAGGCAATTTTTTGTGAGCCTAAGGCATCGTTCTTGATTACTGATTCTAGATAGCGATGTTTGTTTTTTCTAGCCATTGACCATTTTTAACATTAACCGAGGATTAGTCAACTAATTCCTCGATTTGTCGAGTTTTGGTCAGGTCTCAGAATGAGGCATGAATTCTCAATGTGAAACAAGATTTGATTAATTTCACATTTTGCGCGCAGAGTCGAGTACACTGTATGGACGGTACGTAATTGGAGATAAAATGAATAACACGAAGTTTGGGATAGCGCTCCTGATGGCCGCGTTTATCTTACTTCCTGGGTGTCTCCTCGTGCCTGATAGTGGAGAGGACTCGGGAACCACAGTTGATATAGTTCCTGTTCCGGATGATGTGCCGGATCCTTCTACATATGTGTGTAATCCTCTTGATGGTGAAAGCCCCATAGATGCGCCACGCGAGCAGGGCATTCGTGGCATGCTCTATTACTTAGATCCGTCTCAACCTCATTATAATCGCGTCGAAGACTATCTCACCTATGGTACATTTGCCCAAGCAATCGATCGCACAACTGGTTTTGCTACAGAAATCGCTCTCTATTTTAATCAGCTCTTTATACCGACTCGGCCTTTTGACCGTGGGTTTGTAACAGCAGGAGGTCAAACGCTGCAAACACCAAACGGTGACACGCTCTATGAATACTTTGCCATAAGGCACGAAGGCCGTTTGCAGCTCGGCTCAAAGCCTGAGGGTTTATATCAACTCGCCATTTTATCAGATGATGGAGCAACTTTAAAAATGGATTTTGGCTCAGGTATGCAGACAGTAATTGATAATGATGGAGATCACCCGACTCGTATGGGCTGTGCCGTATTGCCAGTTGAATTTTCAAGTGAAGACAAAATCCCGTACGTGCTCGATTATTATCAGGGGCCGCGCTATCACATATCTTTAATTTTTATGTGGAGGCCGGCAACTGAAACTCAAGATGAATTTTGCGGTCGCCAAGGTAATTCATTTTATTTTGATTCAACACAAGACCCACCAGCTCCAACTGTGAATTATAATTCACTTTTGTCACGCGGTTGGGAGCCTATAGCGCCTGAAAATTATTTGCTTCCCGAGGTGGATGCAGTCAATCCGTGTAATGAGCCAGCTCCTGTTATTTCTGGATTCAGTGTTGTTTCAATCACCGCTAATTCGGTGACTCTGTCTTGGGACACTGATCGCTCGGCCACTTCTCAAGTGTATTTTAGAAAATCAGTCGACACGATAGATAATCTGACTTCAGGCGACGGACTCTTTTATTCACATCATGTTGTCACCGTTACCGGACTTTCGCCCAATACAGATTATGTTATGCGGGCTATGTCGTCTTCAAGCTCGGGACTAACGTCTGAAAGTGCCCCTCGCACTATTCGGACAAGGCGATAATCTGCCGATAGTACTTCTATATATATGAAAGCAAAATTTTCGATTCGCTATAAGTTTTTGGCTGTTATGACTGCACTTTTAATCGTGTGCGTCGGTGCCTATCTGTTACTTGCCACAAAAGAATTTAAAAACGACAAACGATCACTAGTTTTTGATTATAATTTATCTATTGTTTCAAATACAGCTTCTGAGCTTGAAAGTTTTTTTGGCGGGCATGCCGACAAGATGCGACTTGTGGCGTTTTTTTATCGGGAACCTAAAGCCAGAAGAGATCGTTTGATTTCAGATCTTATGCGTGAAGAACGCGATTTGGTTTTTATTGCCAGCAGTGAAAAATTTAAAGAACTCAATAAAATATTTTTTCAAAATTCAGAATTTTTGAAAACTTATAACTTAAATGAAGAGACGTGGGTTCAGACTCTTGTTGAGCAGCGCCCTATACCCTATGGCAAAATTCAACTTGAAGGTGAGGCCTGGTGGAATGCCACAACGCCTGATGGTGCAGCTCTCATCGGTTATGGTAAATCAGTGATAGAAGAAAATGAAAATGGAGTCCCGATAAATCAATTCGCAGTCATTGGTTTTGTTAAGGCTGATCGAGTAATAGCGGGTCTTGTGCAAGGGCAGCCAAATGAAGTTTATCTGGCTAACCGTGATGGCGATGTTCTGGCTCATGTTGATCCAAAAGTCATGTCGGCTCCGACATGGGCTAAAGATGACTTAATTGAAATTGCTAAAAAAAGCGAAGCTAAAAAGCAGGTTCAAGATTATGCATCGAGTGTTGGTGGTGAAAAATATTTATCTGCTTTCGCTCACGCGTTAGGCAACAAGGTTTTCGTACTTTCGCGAATTTCTGAGCAAAAAGCTTTTCGGGCGGTGAATCGACTCGTACTACGTTCACTGCTATTTGCTTCTATGATTGTGACTATGGCTTTTATTGTGGCCATTTTATTTTCGGGTTCACTCACTAGGCCTCTAGATACACTGATGAAAGGTATGGGCCGAGTTTCAGAAGGAGATCTCTCGGGGCAAATTCAAATTCAGTCTCGAGATGAAATTGCACTTCTAGCCGGGTCTTTTAATCGAATGATTGCAGACTTAAAGCATTCACGCGAAGAGCTTGAAGAAATCAATAGAGATCTCGAGAATAAAGTAAAAGAGCGCACTTATGAGCTTGAAATGCAAAATCGTGCGGTCAAAGAGGCGCAAGAGGCTTTGCTTCGAACAACAAGACTGGCCGCTGTCGGTGAAGTGGCAGGGCAAGCGGCGCACGAGGTTTTAAACCCTCTGACCTCCATCATTTCACGACTCAATAAAGTTCGAACCCGCATCGAGCAAGATCGCTCTCGCGAGGCGCAGGTGTTACTCGATATTAACCAGGGGTGGAGTCAAGATTATGCAGCCGGCGGGTTTACAGGTCTTATAAAGAGCTGGCAAAACCCATCAAAAATTAAAGCCGGTGAAACTCTTTGGGATGAAGACGTCAACAATCTTAAAAGTATCGGTGAAAATGTCGTATCTGAATTTAAGCAAATTGCGATAGACACACAATTTTTAATAGATGAGGCCGAGCGTATAGGTCGAATTATTAATTCATTTCGATCTTTAGGGGCTGCACGAGGCGAACCAAAAGCGACGGCATTACATGAACAGTGTGACAAATCATTGCAAATCATGGCTGATCTCGCCTCGCGAGATAATATTCAGATTCTGACCGACTACAAAGCTGCTCATGATGTGGTGCTAATCGACGAAGATGAGTTTATTCAAGTGATGACAAATCTCTTGCGAAATGCTTTTCAATCAGTTCGACAAATGCATAGAGACACAAAGTCTGGCCAAGTAAAAGTTCAAACCGAGCTTCGTGAAAACTCTATTGAAATACACCTTATTGACAACGGGATGGGCATTTCACCTGAACATAAAAATAAACTTTTTGAAAAAAGTTTCACTACAAAATCAAAAGAAGAGGGCACTGGTATAGGTCTTAGTATCAGTCGAAGACTTATGCGCGCCTATCAAGGTGATTTGAGACTCGCTCCTGATCAGCCTCGAGAAGGTGCTCATTTTATTATAACAATTCCACTAAGTGATAAAGTAAATAAAAAAGGAGCCGCATGACAGCCGCTAAAAAGATTATTGCAGAACCATCAAGCGCGA
>JAGRAK010000003.1:0-15723 GCA_020434645.1 Bdellovibrionales bacterium
GAGGATTTCGTCGTAGGTGGATTGATAACTGAGGAGTTTCATTTCTTGCTCGTTTGAGACTTTTTGAATTTGAGAGACACGTGCTTCGAAATTATGGATAAGTTGATTGTGACGGTCAAATAGCTCTTGTGTTTTAACTTCAGCCGTTTTGCGTTCATTGATTCGGCTTTGCATAAGGGCTTGCTGTTTTGAGAAGTTCTCTGCCGTGTTTTTAATTTGCTCCATCAGGTTCTTTTGATTGCTATGAAGCTGCTGGATTTTGCCATCTAAGATCTGAACCCATTTCTCAAGCTTTTGGTTGAGCACTTCGACCTGAGACTCTATTTCATTCAGTTTACGGTTCTGAGCTTGGCTGGAGGGCTGAACATTCACAACAGGAGTCTCAATTGGGCCAAATAATTGGGGATTTAACGTACGAGCCATATGCACCTCACTTCTATATTCATTTTTACACTTTTTTGTGGACTGTAAACAGAAAACGACCCTATCGTGTATAAATGATGACCGTCGGACAACTTGCACAGCAATTTCTCACTATTGAGCCACAGAAAAACCCGGCTCGGCTTGCTTTTTACCATTATATTAAAAATTTTCTTCCTCTCGACATGCCTTTTAAACAAGACCACCTCGACAGCTTTTATGACCGAGCTCTGAGCACTCACCACTGGCAATCTAATAAAAATCAACTTGGTGAGGTCATTCAAGATGATTTAAGCGCCATATCAGCTCGCCACCCTGTCGGCTTTGACCTGGAGCAGGCCGTTCACGCCCATGAAATGCAGATTGTTAATTTAGAATATCCACGGGATTTTGCCGCCTTGTTATCAGCTGAAGTAGCCAAAATTGAAAAAAATGGAGAAAAAGTAAAAAGTTTTCGCCTTTCAGCTGATAAGACGGCAGGCCGCGAGGATGTCTTACTCCTTCGACTGCAGAAGGATGGCTCTGTAATTATTGAAGTTCGTCAAAATATAGCGGTTTTAGTAGACGGCACCCTTCAACTCCTCCGCCCACATTCGCGCTTGGTGTATACTCCAGAACTTGACTTTGCGCCCAATGTCGATCAGGTTCTCGTCACGTCAATGCTTCGAGTCGCCGTATTTTCGGCTTCAGCTAAGCATGACGGGAAAGTGAAAGGGCGCCTCATACAGGGAGCTAGCTTTCACTGCGCTGAGACCTTCGATCGCCCCTTGCAAGAAGTCACCGAACTGATTCAAGCCGTCAAAAAGGTCGAACGCCTCTACGTAAACCCGGTGACCGACCCCTACTATCAGAAAATGATAGAGAATTTTGAGCAGGCTTTTAATGAAAAAGAATTCTAACAGATCTAAAAACTCAGAGCCCAAAAATACAAACCTAGTCAGACTTAATAAGTACATTGCCTCATGTGGTGTCGCGAGCCGCCGCAAAGCCGACTGGCTCATTCTTGATGGCAAAGTTCGAGTCAATGGCAAGACAATAACTGAAGTCGGCGTACAGGTAGACCCGGTTCGTGATGCTATTGTAGTGAACAACAAACTCATTCGAGCCATTCAAGATAATGTTTACGTCATGTTTCATAAGCCCGCTAAAGTGGTCACGACGATGAACGACCCAGAAGGTCGCCCATGCATCAGTGATTACTTAGATAAGGCCAAAATACGATTGTTCCCGGTAGGGCGCCTAGATTGGGATTCTGAAGGACTTCTCCTGCTCACTAATGATGGTGCATTTGCCCAAAAAGTAGCTCACCCCAAACACCATGTTGCAAAAACCTATATGGTTAAACTTGACGGGCAACCCACAGATCAACACTTACAGAAACTCACAAAAGGCATCTCAATTATCGGCGGCAAAGCGCATGCTCTTGCTGTTCGTCGAATGGAAGGTCGCGGAAGCGATAAATACGACTGGGTGAAAATCATTATTAATGAAGGCCGAAATCGGCAAATTCGCATGATGTTTGAAAAACTTGGCTTTGATGTTAAAAAACTTCAGCGAGTAGCCATAGGAGCTCTAAAGATCGGCACTCTTGAACGTGGTAAAATTAAAATCTTGTTTGAAGACGATCTTAAAAAAATATTTCAACAACCCAAAGAACTTCGCGACAAACCAATACCAGCGAAACTACGGGACTCGCGCCGACGCCTGCATAAAAGAGTCGAATAATATAGCATTCGGATTTTTCAGAATATCCCGAAATTCTTTTTTCATAGCATCAACAAGCTCTTGGTTCACACGACCTTGACTCAAGAGCTCATCTACGGCGCTCATAATCAAATCCTGCCAATGTAAAATCACGCGCTCTCGAAGCTCAGGCTCGCGGTTGTCGGCGTACAAAGTCAAAATGTTGGTCTTTACATCAGAAAATCCTGCATTACGTAAGAACGTACCCAGTTTAACGCCTACGAATGGGTCGCCCCCGCGTTCATATTGAAAATCGTTGAGTGTCATCCAGAACTTCCAAATAGCCGGGCAATACGGATCTAGAAAAAATGCAAAATTCATAACTTCAGTAATAAAAATTTTAGAATTAGGGGCTAGCACTCGGCGAACTTCAGCTAAAATTCGGCTCGCATCAGGGACGTGCTCAAGCACCCAACACAAAAACGCCCCCTGAAAGCTATTTTCTGGAAACGTCATTTTTTCAGCGTTCATGTTGTGAATTTCATAACGATCTTTTGCGTAGGCCAGCGAAGACAAATGCTCACGTGCTTCTAAAAGCTGTCGATCATTTATATCAATGCTGGTGACTTTCAATTTCGGAAAGCGCCTAAGAAGAATTTGAGTCTGCGCCCCTACGCCCCCTCCCACTTCAAGTAAATTATCTATTTGCGAAAAGTTCACATCGCGATAGACCAAAAACTCCATAAATTCAGCTTGAGCACGCAGGCGATCTTGCTCTTCTTTTGAAAAGCCATGTATATAGACTCGATTTTTATCTTCAGATTTACTCATTATTGGCCTGTATCACCTGTTTTAGGTGATGTTGTATCACCAGTTTTCAAAGGCGTTGCATAGCTCGGAGCCATAGTGCTTGGCACAGCAGATACCGGAGCGTTTTTCTTATTCTTTAATTCTTTTTGATAATCATTGTATCTCTGCGTGTATGCGCGAAGCTCTGCTGTAAACTCTCTATTTTTTTCTCGCATCATGGCGTTAAAGTCGTCGCCCTGTGCTTTATTATCAGCATTAAACTGACTGCGTCGATCTCTTTCATCAGAAGTGTACTCACGTCTTATGCGATTTTGCTCATCATAAAAACGCTTACTCTCTTCTCGACTGGCCTTATTTGATTTAAAGTCTTCACGCTCTTCTTTGAGCTTGCGAAAAAACTCTTCGCGGTTCTTTTTCTCTATACGATTGTAATCGCTCCTGGCACGACTTGATGCCTTACGCTGATCTTGGCGCATACGCTGAGTGACTCGATTGAATCGATCGCGAATCTTACTTGGATGATCTTTAACTTCGCCCATTAATGATAAAATTTCTTTAAGCTGATCGTTTTCTTGCCGTTTCTCAGCCGGGATATTTTTTCTAAGCTCTTCTATCGTTTTTCGATCATTGGCTAGCGAGGTCTCTATACTGACCTCTTCTTGCTGCTGAAGACTCGCTGTCGCCTCTGCTGACCGAGATTCCATCATTGAGCATCCAACTAGACTAACAACAGGGCACAAAATTAAGAGTGATATCAATAGGGGGAAAAAATTTCCCTCTGACTTTTGCAGTGACTTCATACCTGTAATGATAGAAGAGCTTTCAAGAAAACACAACGGAATCTACAATAGATACATGTTACCAAAACCAGAATCAAAGTACCTCCAACCCGCTGCCTACACCAGGAGGGGGACTTCTTTTATTGATCGAGAGTTTCAGCTCAAATATACACGGTATATTTTGAGCATGGCTTTGATATCAACAGTTATATTTTTACTCCCCGTATTTTACTTCTCGAACCAGAATTACACTATTTTTTATAAATTAGCCGACCTCATGAACCCCGAACTCGCCAACTACATAGCTCGAGAAAAACTTGGCTTTAATATTGTTTTTGCGGCGGCTTTTTTTGGGAACATCGCCTTTTGGGCTATTTTTAGTAAAAATATGACGGCTAAAATTGCTGGGCCTGCTAAAATACTACGCAACCACATACGACTGCTGAGCCGCGGAGACTTCACACTCTCCCCTGTGCGGCTAAGAGAAGATGATGAATTTAAAGAACTCATCAACACGTACAACTATCTCTACACACTACTTAAGACTCAAAATGAACGCGAGCTCAAAGATCTCGACAAGGTGTATGACTCTATTACGAATCCTATTGCCCACGCCTTGATTGGTCAGATGATTGATGAACGTCGACAGCGCATTAACGCTTCGAATGACGAACCGCACGTTGCAACTCGCGATTCACTTCACGCTTCTTAATTGAGTCTCGCTTATCACCCTTGGTCTTACCTTTTGCAATCGCGATCTGTACTTTCACTCGGCCCTTACTAAAATATATTTTAAGAGGGATGCAGGCCATGCCTTTTTCACTAATCGCCGAGTAGATTTGGTCGATTTCACTTCTATTCATTAACAATTTTCGTATGCGCTCAGGATCATGATTATTATAAGAGCTTGCTTGATAAATACTGATATGAGCTTTTTGCAAAAATATCTCGTCACCAACAAAACTGACATAAGAATCTTTTAAATTGCACTGACCATTGCGAAGTGATTTAAGCTCACTCCCCAATAGAACTATACCGGCCTCGTAAGTATCTATGATTGCGTAGTCATGAGTCGCTTTTTTATTATCTGTTATAATTTTTATGCCACTCATAGCGCACCATACTTATACATGATAAAAATATTTTGAAATGTTTCGGACGTTAGTTCTTCAGCCCTCGTTGTCTCAGGTATATTCAGTTTGTTAAAAATCTCTTTATATTTTTCAGTATCAGATTTTAAAGATTTTAACATAAACTTGCGACGAAACTGAAAAGACATTTTTACAAATTCAATATATGAAGCATCTAAACGTGAGTCCACTTTGCGCCTCTTAAGTGAAACAACTCGGCTTAAAACATTTGGAGCCGGGTAAAAGTCGCCAGCTCGAGCATCTACCACGGTATCGACACTCCAAAATGTCTGAGTTACGACGGTTAAAAACCCGTAGTCTTTACTACGCGGCGGAGCAGCCAATCGTTCTGCGACCTCACGCTGAAACATTAGCACCATGACATCAATTGATGGGGCATGGGTCGACAACTCGATAACTAGGCGCGAACCAATTTGGTAAGGCAGATTGCTGAGCACCATTGTGTTGTTCGGCAAATTGAGCTCATCCCAATTGATCTTAAGCGCATCACCTTCAATTACATCTTCGCCACGTGAGCGCCAATATTCAGCAAACTTGCGATCAAGCTCAATAATCTTTCTCGGAAGCTCACGAGTGATAAGATGCTCTGTTAAAGTACCTAAGCCAGGACCTATCTCGACAACAAAGCTCGGCTTACGACGATCGAGGTGCTCAAAAATTTTCTCAACAATAACTTCGCCAATTAAAAAATTTTGACCTAATGATCGTTTCGGCTCTATGCCGAGCATTTGCATTTTAACAAATAGCTCATCTTTCAGACTCATCGACTCGCCTCTTTAAAATCTGAAGGCAAGCTAGATGCCGAGGCCGATAAATTTTGATCAGAACTCTCACCTTTTATCAGTCGTTGAACGCCCGCAAAACCCACCATAGCGGCATTGTCTGTACAATAACGAATTGGCGGAACAAATAGCGTTATCTTATTTTTTTTAGCCCAGGCCTCACTCACCTCTCGAAGTCTAGAGTTGGCACTCACTCCACCCGTAAGCACGACACGAGAAATACTCAATTCCTGTGCCGCTTTATTCAGCTTATACATAAGGCTCTCGACCACGGCCTCCTGAAAACTAGCACAAAGATGAGCACGCTCTGACAATCTTTCACTGTCAGATAATGAATCCACTAAACGTGTAGCTGCTGATTTAAGGCCTGAAAAACTAAAATTATAGCTGTCTTCATGTACCATCGTGCGCGGTAGGGCATATTTATTTTTATCTCCATCTTTTGCAAGCCGATCCACTTGCACCCCACCAGGAAAACTTAAACCCAAGCGCTTTGCAAATTTATCAAAAGCCTCACCGGCCGCATCATCTACTGTTCGGCCTAACACTTCGTATTGACCAAAATCATGAACTAAATAGAGTTGCGTGTGGCCTCCGCTAATAGCCAAAGCCAAATATGGAAATTTTAAATCTTGAGGTTTTGAAAACTCATCATCATATAAAAATGGTGCGAGCAAATGAGCCTCGAGGTGATTGACTCCAATTAGAGGCCTATCATGAATCAAGGCCAATGTTTTTGCAGTGACCACTCCGACTAAAAGCGAACCAATAAGCCCAGGGCGCGACGTCACCGCAAGTCCGTCAATTTTATCTATGGTGAATTCAGATTTCTCAAGAACCTTTTCAACAAGTGGCAGAATTTGCAAAGTATGGTTACGACTGGCAATTTCGGGAACAACTCCACCAAATGGTTGATGCACTAAATCTTGATTGGCTGCCAAGCACTCAACAACGTAACCGTCTTGACGAACTATTGCCACCGAGGTGTCGTCACAACTAGTTTCAATAGCGAGAACATATTCAAACGACATTCATGATCACTTAAGCGCCTTCATTCGCGCTCGTGCTTTTTTAGCCCAATCACTTCTCGGAAACTTTTCAACAACTTCAGCATAAAACGCTTTGGCTTCTGTTTTCATCCCCAATTCGTGAAAGGCATAACCAATTTTATATGTCGCCTCGTGGTAATGCCTGCCAGTAGGATTCATCGAGCGGTATTTTTCAAATGATACGATGGCTTCCTTCCATTTCTTTCTTGAAAAATCCTCTTCTGCAATCTGGTAGGAGCTCTTATTTGCTGAAGGCTTATCTGATCGTGACGATGACGATCCGGCTAGCGCGAGTCCCTCTACTTTTTGTGCTAAGGCTAGATACTGAGATTCTAATTTTGTAATCGCCTCTTCATATATTTTTAATTTATCATTTAAATCTTTACGGGCGTTCAGCTCCTCAATACTAGAGCCCGTCTTATCAGCAGCTAAAATATTCACTCTATTTTCAACCGATTCAATTCGACCATACATCATACGCAACTGCTCATCTGTTTCTTGAAGGCGAACTTCAGCATTAGCCCGACGTTGCTGCTCGGGTGATAACGGCTCACTTTTGACCGTGTCACGCACGGCTTGCCTTGTGACTAAGCAGCCCGATAAACACAAGACCATAAGTCCTAATATTAAATTCTGCTTTTTCATTCGCTCTCTCCCGTTTCGGCTTTTTTGAGCACTGTGTAGTTCTCAGCTTTTTCTGCAAATTTTCTAGCACGCGTGAAATTATCTCGAGCCTCTTTATAACGTCGATCTTCAAAATCCACTAGAGCTTGACGATAATAGTCTTCGGCTTGATTCAAGTAACCCGGAGCAAATTTAGATGCTCGTGCTGCGCGCGCCGCCTCTAGCGAAGTATATGCCAAAGTATAGTCTTCAAGCGGAGCTGGGCCGACACAAGCCCCCAGCGTTAAATTAAAAAGGCCGATTATCATAAGGATAATCAGCCTCTTATCGAATCTATGCATTAGACACCATTAATTAGTTACTAAGCGGAACAAAATTCGCTCGACGGTTTCGTGCGTATACAGCTTCAGTATCGCCAATTTCAAGTGGCTTCTCTTTACCGTAACTGATTATCGTCATACGTTTTGGACTCACTCCAAGACTTGCTAAATAATCTTTAACTGATTTTGCACGACGTTCACCAAGTGCCAAATTGTACTCAACTGAACCGCGGCTGTCGCAATGTCCTTCAATTTGAATAGTCACCGAGCTATTTGTTTTGATCCAATCGGCGTTAGCTTTCAATTTAGCGCGTGCTTCACCGTTTAAAACTGCAGAGTCATAGTCAAAGTTAATTGTATTCAAACCCGCAATTGTTCCGCTATCGCTTCCGGCAGCGTTAAAATTCATAGACTCTTGAGAGATACCGGCAGCATCGCTACCTGCAGATGGGTCTTCTTTCACTTTTTTTGAACAAGATACTGTAAAAACGAGGGCTACACCCAAAAGACCGGTAAATAATTTATTAAACATGAATGACTCCTTCTAAGCTGACAAGTTGTTTAGCAGTTTAGAAAATTCACAGCGAAAGTCAAACGAATCCGGGATTCGAACACATTCTCATCGTTTATATCCACGTCATGCATCATTCAGTTGGCATGCAATATTGCAATAACTCTTCAACTCAACCACTTGCTAAGGAGGAAATTATGCAAGACTTAAACAGAATCTTTATTATGGGTCGACTCGGTAATGATCCAAAGATGTACACAACAAAGAGTGGACATCCCTTTGCCGGGCTCAGCGTGGCGACACATCGCCCGTCGGCACCAGATGAGGGCGGCGAGACAAAAGAAACCACTGACTGGCACTTTATTCGCGTGTGGGGCAAACAAGCTCAAAATTGCGCCAAGTATTTGAATAAAGGCCAAGGAGTCATGGTCGAAGGCTACCTGACCCAATACGTCCAAACCAAAGAGGACGGAGAGGGCGAGAGAAAAACAGGAATTAATGCCATCCGAGTCAACTTTTTGCCCCGCGCAAGCGCCCAACAGGAGCCAAATTAGAGCTCTCGCTTGACTTTTGGGCGGCCGCATTCAAACATTAATTGTGCTGCGCGGCGGCCGCCTGTTTTTATGACCACTATTATGGAGGGGCTATGAATAACCTCGACTGGATTAAGGAACTTGTTCTCACTGAACAACAGATGGAAGAGTCTGGTGTTGTCAATTTATCTTCGGTCAATCCCGAAGCACATCTCGAGGAGCAAACTCTCGAGTTCATGCGCGATATTAAAGCCGGCTTTATTGAAGCTTCTGCTACTTTCAATCAATATAAGGGCTCCGCTCTCGGCACATTGAAAATTTATGGTATTTCAAACACCAAAGCCGACTTTATGCTTTTTCGCAATGGTTACAAACTTATTTTCTCAATGAAGCGCCCTGGAGAAATTGAAATTTATAATAGCCTTATGTCATCTCACTTTTTAGGTGCTTCGGCTGAACAAGAAGTGAAACCCACTGATAAAGATAGCATTCGCGCCAGCTGGGGTGCCTACGGCGAACTTCAATGGCAGAATCGCAATCTTCCGGTAAAAATAGACTTCTTGATTCGCCACTATCTCACTCGCTTTGTTCGCGAATCGACGAAGTAAATGCGTCACATTCTTATTATTGCGTGCAGCATAGTCTTGTTGTCTTACTCTCCCGCAAGAGCGGCCAGCACCACTTTGTCAGATCTAAATAGAAAGTGTGAGTCGTTAGCAGCAGAATACACCCCCTACTTGCTAGATAAATCGAAAGGCACAAAGTCAAAGTCACTCAAGAAAAGTGAACTCAACTATAATAGTTCTATGTTTCTGGCTGCTAAATTAAATGTGGTGTCAGAAAAAATGGCCCGATTACCCGTTACCGCCCCTGCGGAGTTTTTTAGCGAAGCCGATAGTTTACTTGATAAAGCTCGAACGTGGAGTGACATTGAGTCTCATATCGTATTCATGACGAATAACTGCATCACGACAGCAAATAAAATATTACTCACTTATATACGAACTTTAAAAAATTCTAAGCTAGATAAACTCGCTAGCAAGCGCGGTTATGCGCTGATAGTTGAAAAATTAAAGAGCTATACCGGGTACACACTTTTAGATTCACTCCTTTCTATTAATATGCTGAAAACTATTTGCGACGCCGGCGGCGGTCAGTTTGTCAGCATCAATTGCCTAGGTGTCGAAAAACTAAAATCCGAGAGCAAATCAATGATGACCGAATGGGGCGATAAATACTCAGAACCAAAACTATCATGGCTTGGTCGACTGCTCTATATGTGGGACAAAAACATTCGAAGAATCAAAGACCCTTTTCAAGACATTAACGCTGCAACTCGCTACTACGACTTTTCACATTACAAACAGGGCATGATTGATGAACTCAAAATGACTCGCAAGCTTCAGGCTCAATATTCTGAGCTGTGGAAGACGAGTCCCAATAAAAACTGAGTTTTCTCATGACAGAAAATAAAGCTTTAAAAGAATTTGATTCTTTATTAGAAAAATGCACGACATGAGAA
The DNA here is from genome assembly GCA_020434645.1 of Bdellovibrionales bacterium. Lineage (GTDB taxonomy): Bacteria > Bdellovibrionota > Bdellovibrionia > Bdellovibrionales > UBA1609 > RBG-16-40-8. The sequence goes on from JAGRAK010000003.1 coordinate 10,185, forward strand.
TGCCCAAAACAATAAAGCCGGCGCCAAAGAACGCGAATGGCGATTTATGTGTTGATCACTGATAGTATCAAATGATACTATCATGATATGAAACCTCCATACTCCATTTCGCCGAAAATGCTACTTCTGTGCACTGAAATTAGTCGTCTTGTTGGACAGTGCGAGGGTCTTGAATTACTCAAACCGCAGCCAAAACTCAGAAAATCAAACCGAATTAAAACCATTCAAGGAAGCTTGGCAATTGAAGGCAACACACTTCGATTGGACCAAATCACGGCACTTCTTGATGGAAAGCGCGTCATCGGCAATAAACGAGAGGTCTTGGAGGCGAAAAACGCAGTGACCGCCTATGACATGATAGCGAAGTACAAACCACTTTCACTTGATTCGTTCCTTAGTGCCCACAAGATATTAATGAAAGATTTAGTCGAAGATGCCGGTAGATTAAGAACGACAAACGTGGGAGTCATACAGGGATCAAAGGTCGCCCATGCAGCCCCTCCGCACAAAATTGTTGCAGAATTGATGGACAAGCTCTTTCATTTTTTAAAAAACGAAAAAAACACTCACCCCTTGATTTTGTCGGCCATACTTCATTACGAGATTGAGTTTATTCACCCATTTACCGACGGCAATGGCCGAATGGGTCGGTTATGGCAAACAGTTCTCCTAAGTCATTTTCATCCCATATTTGAATTCACACCCGTTGAGTCGGTAGTCAAAAACCGCCAGGCTGAATATTACAAGGCCTTGGGGACATCCGATAAAACTGGATCGACAAATACGTTCATCGAATTTTCCCTCAAAACAATTCATGATGCCTTGGTCTCATTGGTTCATGAAGCCAGGCCAAAACCACTTTCAACATCTGATCGACTCGTGATTGCCCGAGAGAAGTTTCACACCGCCGAATTTACAAGAAAAGACTACCTACAGGTTTTTAAAGCAATTGCAACTGCCACTGCCAGCCGTGATCTCGCATTTGGAGTAAAGCATAAACTTCTAAAAAAAGATGGGCAAAAGAGACTTACAAAATATCGATTTATTTTAGCTAAAAAGATGAAAACTTATTGAACTTGAGTGCCAAACTCCATTTGACTTAATAAATGCGAACTTAATTTAAACCGACACATCAATACGTGTAGCGGCGCGTTTGGTGTCACCAGGCTGTACGATTTGCACAGAGAGTGGTGCAAGAGACATGACGCGAACTAGGATTTTTTCTTCGGGTTTGAGCGAACATAAACTCTCATTGCGCACACGAACTAAGTCGCCTTGAAAGCTGACAATAAATTCAGATGCGCTGATATGCTCAACAACTTGCGCCCAGATTTGATCACCTACGCGCAATTTGTAAATCGTGTTTTTCATTTAATTAATCTTCAATTGTTCTCGGCAGCTTATTGCGGTCGACGTGTATACGCGGAAAGTTTACTTTGCGTACCGCATTTTTAAGTGCATCTTGGGTCATGCTCACCGCTGACTGTGTCGCGGCCATTGCCGATTGCGTTGCAGCCACTGCCGTCTGAGTCGCAGCCATAGCGGTTTGAGTGGCTCTTTGTTTAGCTTGAATCGCCGACTGTTTAATAGCCTCAGCCTTTTCATCAATTTGGCGAGCTCGCTCTTCAGCTTGTCTCTCGACCTCTTCTGCCTCACGAACAGACTCTTTAAATTCATTTTCGATTTTATGAAGGGCTGTCAAATCAGGTCGCGTGGAGTGAAAAACACGGTCGACCATTTTCGCTTCCATTTCGCTTTTCTTTTGCGGCTTCACTTTTGCCCACTCCGGCAGCAAGTCAGGGCTAAACGTCAACTCATCACGATTCACTTTTGATATAAATTCGATTTCGTTTTGTGGTAAATCAATTTCGGCCGCTATTTCTTCAACTGTCATACCTTCATTGGCCATTTTGGCAGCCAGTACATACTTCGACTGTTGATTGCGTTCGATAATTTCTTCATGGGGGATTTTATCTTGAAATATTTCGGCTACATTTAAACTTTTTTGCATTGAGTGTTCAATTCGCTGCATGGTCTCTTCGGCTTGAAGCATTTTGGATTGCAACATTTTCGCGCGCTCATCGAGAATTTGCGTGAGTTGCTTCACCTGAGATTCGGTGCGATCTGATAAATCTTCTAATACAGAAATTTTACTTTGCAAAAGTTGAAGACCGCGACTTAAACGCGGATCTTCTTTTGCAGGCCGAAATTGCCGTATCCAAAGGATGGCAACAGATAAACCAAGAACTATATTGAATACAAAAAGTATAAGCCCCATTAACGTCATACTTTATATTGTACGGCGCGGCGAAGCTGACGACAATATGACGTTAGTCTAGATCCGCCACAAACTTCTTAATGCGCTCCATGGCCTCTACCATTCGTGGCTCTTTAAGAGCAAAACTAAGACGAACAAAACCATCTAGACCAAATTCAACACCCGGAACGACAGCAACATTTTGTGCCTCAAGTAGTGCCACAGAAAAATCGCTGGATGTCGCTAGTTTTTTGCCCTTATAACTCTTACCTAAAAGTTTTCGAATATCTGGCCAAATGTAGAACGCGCCATCAGGGTTTGCCACTTGAATCCCACTGACTTGAGAAAGTAAGCTGACCGCTCGATCTTTTCGAGCACTGAGTTCTGTCATCGCCTTTTTAAGTTCTGGCGCCCCATGTTCAATTGCGGCCAAAGTGGCTTTTTGTGACATAGACGCAGCCTGGCTGACTGATTGTGACTGATAATTTGTCATGGCTTTGATCCAGACCTGCGGGCCAAGTGCCCAACCGACTCGCCATCCGGTCATAGCGTAAGTTTTAGATGCACCATTCATAACAAGTACACGCGGCTTTAATTCTGGTGCGACTTGCAAAATATGGGGAGCAAGCTCTCCACCAAAAACAAGACGGTTATAAATATCATCAGAGAGTATCAAAATGCGAGGATGATCACGAAGCACTTGTGCCAGAGCGGCAAGCTCTTCTTTGCTGTACATCAACCCAGTGGGGTTACTCGGGCTATTTAATATCAACATTTTAGTTTTAGGCGTGATGTGTTTCTGCAAAATTTCTGGGGTTAATTTAAAGTTGACGGTCTCATCACAAACTGCCGTTACCGGCGTTCCGCCAGCAAGCTCAACCATCACAGGATAACTCACCCAATAGGGTGCCGGAATAATCACCTCATCACCTGGATCAATCGCACACTGCAAGGCCGCAAAGATAACAAATTTGCCCCCCGCCGTAACCGTCACTTCATCTGGAGTGTAATCTGTTTTCAAATCTGCATTCGTCTGCGCCGCAATCGCTTTGCGAAGCTCAGGAATCCCGTTTGATGGAGTATATTTTGAAAACCCATCGTCAATTGCCTTTCGACCAGCTTGCTTTGCACACTCAAGAGTATCCCAATCTGGCTCGCCAACTGAAAGTGAGATAACATCATGTCCCTGAGCTATGAGCTCTTTGGCCTTGGCTGCAAGTGCAAGAGTTGGAGAGGGCTTTAGGTTTTTTGCGCGAAGTGAAATCATTTTGTTCCTTTCAATTTTAAATCGCTTATAGATATTTTTTCTTAAGTGCTTTTTCAACATTGTCAGGAACGAATGGAGATGTGTTGCCGTCGAAGGCTGCAATCTCTCGCACTAACGATGAAGAAATAAACGCATATTTTGAATCAGCCATAATAAATAAAGTTTCAATATCTGGATTCAATTTTTTGTTGGCGTCGGCCATGGCGTACTCATACTCCCAATCCGACGTGGTTCTTACACTTCTTGCAATTAGCGAAATACTTTCTTTTTGAGCCACTCGCACAGTTAAATCATCACTGGCTTGCACAAAGACTCCATCAATTGAACTCAAAGAAGATTTAAGTAACTCGACTCGTTCTGCGCTTGTGAATAAATATTTCTTGCGTGGTGAATCGGCTACCAAAACAAGTACGCGATCAAACGCTTTTCTTAAGCGCTTGATCACATCTATATGGCCATGAGTGACCGGATCGAAACTACCTGGATACAATATTGATTTCATCCTTCGCCTTTTTGAAAGAATGAAGCAGACTTATCACCAAATGCTCGCCGATCCAAGAGGCGTAAAGGTCCATATGCGTCGTCAATTCTTTCATGCCGACTGGACTCTATCACAAAAATAGTACCAATTTTAGCTGCTTGGGTGGTTGAGGCGGCCTCCATGCACTTATGCGCGATGGCCTCAGTAAATGGCGGGTCTATAAAAATTATATCAAAGGGTTCGGCCTTATATGATTTTAAATATTTAAAAACATCACTTGCCGTAACTTTAATCTCTTTTTGTATACCCAGAGACTTTAAGTTGTCGGCAATTATTCGAAGCGAGCTCTTGTTGACCTCCACACACTCTACATATGAAGCCCCACGCGACAAAGCCTCAATGCCCAAATTACCGGTGCCGGCAAATAAATCAAGAACACGAGCACCTGGGACATCCCCCATTAAAATATTAAAAAGAGTCTCTTTCACCCGGTCAGTGGTTGGGCGAATATGCCCAGCTTTAAAACCCACAAGCTGGCGGCCTTTTAACCGGCCTGAGATAATACGCATGACTTACTTCTCAGACTTTGCTTGAAGTATAAATTTAGATAAAGCCACACGACTCACTTCAGACAGTTTCTGAAAATGAAGTTCACACAGCATTTGGGGTTGAGGCGCAGATGAGCCCGACCCCTCTGCAGGTTTCTGGTTCGAGTGACGAATAAACTTATCGTAATGCTTAATAGAACGAACACGCTCAGTTATAATAGTCCCATCTGTAAGTCGAATCTCAGCCGTTACAAATGTTCCAGCTTTAAATGGGATTTTAGCTAGTTCAACCATAATCCCCACCTTCGTTACTTGCATAAGAAACCCGGGAATTTTTTCAGCCCCATGCTCTAATGTGACTGGGATTGGGTTATCTAATAAGATCATTTCGCTCCTCAGCTCTTATTTAAACCAAAACTTAGCTTTTTTGCAACAGCCCTTCTGCTGTCTTTACGATTTCGAATATATTTTCAAAGGGCTTCGGTACAAAAATGTCAGCCCCCATCTCGCGAGCTTTTTTTAAGTCATATTCACCCGTATAAGCTGATACAAGAATGACACGCGCCTTCCTTTTAAGCCCTATTTCGCTTAACACCTGTGGCCCTGTGAGCCCCGGCATAAGCACATCCAAAATCACAATATCCGGCTTTTCTTCCATCCACTTTTTTAAACCCAGTACACCATTTTCAGCCTCAGATACTGAGTGACCCTTTAGCTCAAAAACTCTCTTCAAGCTCCGACGAATGAGAGCTTCGTCATCGACAATCAACACATTCATTTATGTGAGACCTTTGCAAGCGGAAGAGTAATAACAAACCGAGAGCCCTCACCTGGTAAATTCACGACTGAGATTTTACCATTGAAACGATCTATAATATTTTTACTCATACTGAGCCCCAAGCCCGTCCCCTGCCCATGAGATTTCGTCGTAAAAAAGAAATCAAATATTTGACCTTCAATACTGGGGTCAATACCTCCACCAGTAT
>JAGRAK010000003.1:15733-24476 GCA_020434645.1 Bdellovibrionales bacterium
CTGCACACTCAAAACAACTTGCTGTTGATCCACTTTTGTACTGATTGTTAACTGACCTGATTCGCCCATTGCCTGGGCTGCGTTTTTAATTATGTTAAATACCACTTGCTGAAGCAAACTCGGCTGCACAGTAACATTGGCGACGTCTTGAGTTAAATCCAGCTTGAGCTCAAATCGACTAATCAGAGTTTTAATCAGCGGCAACGTTCGTGACACAATTTCATTTATAGAAATTTCAATTCGTTGGTTTTCAACATCACCTGCAGAAAACTCAATAAGATTACGAATAATCACCTGACACCTTTCAGCGGCGATTTCAACTTCGACCAAATCTTTATGCATAGTGGTGTTGGGTTCAGTTTGCTGAATTAATATCTGCGCAAGCGAGCGAACCCCAGTCAGCGGGTTGTTCAACTCATGAGCTATATGCCCCGCCATATGACCTATAGCTGCCATTTTTTCACTTTGAATCATTTGCTTTTTTAATGTGTGGGCGAAAGTAACATCAACGTAATGGTTAATAATATTTGTCGAATAACCAGTATCCCCTAATGAAATTGGATACGAATGAATTTCAAAAAACTTATTATTATAAATAAGTGTCTCACCAAAGAGCTGATTAGCACTTACTTCACCCAAATTTTCGGCAAACGCTTTATTGGCTCGTAAAATCTGCATTTCAGAATCAAATATAGCCACTGGATCTTGCAAACCATCGAAGGTCTGCTCCCACAGCATAGAGGCTTCGTTAAGATCTTGCTCAAGTAACAATCGGTCAAGCGCAATACTCATAGGCTGAAGACGCTCTTCAATAAAATCAAAAAAACCCTTCACTCCATCTGCACTCAATGCGTGTTCAAAAAACAGTACGGCCGAAACACGCAACTGATCATGATTTGATTTTCTTTTTAATTTAAGAGGAATAGATAATAATTTGCCAAACGGTCGGCCAAAAATATTAGCCAAATACTGGCTATCGTTCACATCATTTAGACGCAGTCGGATTTGCTGCGGCCACACCCCGGTGACCACTTTCTCTGCGACCTGAGTGCCTTGAAAAAAGAGCAAGATGAACTCGTTTTCTCCTCTGGCAAAAGCCAAAATAGGCTCTTTGACTTTTGGGAACGTTTTCACTTCATTGTTTAAAAGGTTCATTAAATTTTCTACCTTAGAAACAACCGACAACTCTTTTACAAATTTAACTAGAGCCTTTATTTGAGAAGTCTTTTTGTCTGTGGCTTTTTTATTAGGACTTAAAAATTTTTTAAATCGACTCGCCTCAAGCACAGCATTCTCGAGAATATCATTTAACTTTTCAGCTTGTTCAGGCAAGTAAAGCACATTTGAAAAGTTGCAGCTGTTCACCAAAGATATCGTCTGTGGCGTAAGGAGATCAGAAGCCTTCGCATGCAGTACGAGTAATTTTTCTTGTGCCGGCTCCTCTTCAACCTGTGCTTGAATATTTAAGACCTGTTTATCAACTTGATTGTGCCAAGACACAACCAGAATAGGATATCGACTGCGGCTAACAGGCTTTTGAAAGTCCTTGTACGACATAAATTTTATCGAAGACAGCAATAAAGAAACTGATGGGTCTGGGACTTCGCTCTCAGCCCCAACCCACAGGACGTCCTTATTTGTACGCAGTAATGAAGGAAGGCTAAAAAGACTTTCGTGTTTCACTCAACATTCGTACCTTGATATAAAAAATGAAGTCAAGAAAGCTGAGCAAGGAGCTCGATCCAATTATCAATTGAGTTCAAAAGCTCATACTCCAGCACATCACTTACTAGCACAAAGTCTTGTTTTTCATACGCCGCGATCAATTCTGTCACCATTTTCATCATTTGAACCTCAGAATCATCCCATCGTTGTGAAAAGCCAGGCTTACTTTTTAGAATCTGCCCCAAATTCGGCTTCAGCGCAATTAAAGCATCTGCTAAACATTGAATAGCGGGCATGGCATTAGCAAAACGGCGATTGGCATTTGGCGTACCACCCTCACGAAAAGCATCGGCAGTCTTTGCAACAGTCTCTTTTAAGGCCACTGCAAACTCAGTGAGCGATTGTACTGTTCCTGAAATTAAACTAAATAAGTTTTCGAGTTCAATTTCAATTTCATTGATATCTTTGTGTTCAGTGGCTGCGAATCGATTTTCATCATTTTCAGATAGTAGCAGACCGTTCACGCGTAAACGACAAATCACTTTATGATCAGCCTCGGCCATTTGCTCGAGCTTCGCAACAATATCCTTCAGCTTATGTTCGATCGGGAACTGAGTGGCAATATCCTCTTTGTTATATTTTATAGTTTCCATGTAAGGTCCTCTCGTGGCAATTGCTCGTTGAAGGTTTGGTTCAGCTCATAAATTTGACAAATATCTCTTAGTTTTTCAAAAATAGTTCTCGTCGTGGCCAGCACTTCGTTCATGCTCGCTGGGCCTATTCTTAATTTTTCTGTTTGAAACCATCTCACGACCGGACCAATTTCAGGTACAAATTGACCCACTTGATGAACGAGTGAATCAATCTCATCTAGAATCCCGATCGCAATTGAACGTGTCTCTGGGTTTTGTATAGCTGACATTTGATCCAAACCCAAAGTTGCCAGTTCACCCAATCGCATAAACCCATGGCGAATTGTAACTGAATCTATTATGGGAAACTCAATATTCATATAAAGCGCTCTAACAAGCTCCCAACTAAAGCTGGCCTCTTGATAACCGTTGAGTTTATAGAGCACTCCAAACTCTTCAATTTTTTCAATTGAAAATGAACTTGCGGGCTTATGCGCTAATAGTAATTGCAGCTCAGCTGCAACCCGCTCACTTGAAATATGACGACTATCTTCAAACCATAAAACTCGGCTTCTTGGCGCACGCGGGCCGGTTTCCCAAAAGCGAACACTTGCAAAAGATATATTGAGACTCGGCGTCGCAGTAAGACTTGCCACATGAAGCGCAACGCTATCAGCACCGATGAGTGCTTCGGCATGAGATAATATCCCGAATAAATCTTTTAACTCTGTACGACCTACCCAGTTTACAATACTGTCACTTTCAATATCATGAGGGACTAAACACTCTTCACCTGACGCGCCGACAAATACAATTTGGCCTGAATAGAATTTCTGAATTTTTGCCACAATTTCAGACCATGAGTTTGCAGAACAAGATTTTTCAACACTACTCGCCCCCACATGAATCACAATATAGCTTTGAGCCAAGCCCTCTGGACGATCGCATTTCGGATAAGTAAAGTCTGCATTGTTTAACTCAACACCGGCAACCAAAGCAAAAAGATCTGTTACATGTATGCGATTGTTTCTCTCTACTCCGACTTGAGCATAAAAGTAGCTGCTAGCATCATCAGGTATGGCCAAGAAACCGTCTGTGTGTCGCGTGTAACCACGTATGACCGTTTTCGGTGCTGCCACTATATCGACCAAATAACTTGAAGATGGCGAGAAAGAAAGATTCACAATAAGATCGTATTCTTCTGCACGTAATGCATCAGTAAATGAATTTAAGTTACGCAGAGAACGCTCAAGACCTGGATGATCTGAAAATAATGGTTCAAATATTTCACGACTCGGCAGCTGTATCAGGCGATCTATGGCCGCAAGACCCACTGTTGCAGCGGCAAATCTCTCACGAACTAAAAAATGAAGCTCGACATCAGGGTTTGAGCGCTTTAAAGCGTTTAAAGTCGGCCAACTCTGATAAATATCACCGAATCGGGCGAGCTGTACGCATAGAATTTTCATTTCTAATTTGCTCCTTAATGAGTTCGGTTAAGAGCCTCATTTTCTTAGCCTCACCGGTGTAACCATTTGTCTGTACCACTTTATCTGCTGCCGTCTCGAGGCGCTTCATAGCCTCCACAAGTTGCCACTCTGCTTGTGCTGAATTCATAAATTCTCCGATAGTTGATTGCGTAAATTATTTATTAATTTCAACTTTATATGCTGGTGTCCGAAGGCTTGATTTAAAGCGTTTTGTAGTTGTCTAAGCTCATAGAGCCCGGTCTTATTCGATAAATTCATTTTATCAGAAAAAATATTGCCGAACGCAAGGGTGGACTCAACACTTGATATCTCTTGCCTTAAATCTTTTTCAATAAAATCGTGGTCACCATTGTGAGCAGAAATTCTCGTATGCTTTGATAAAGTAGAAAGTATTTTATTCAAACGAGATTCAGCTGAAGATGTTTTTTTCTCGATTTGTTCTAAATATAATTTTAATTGTAAGTCATTCGTCAGACTCTCAGTACTCGCGAGGCTCTCTTTAATTTTTAAACTTTCTGAACCATATGCAGCTAGTGGCTTCAAGTGCTCTTTATCTAAGTAAAACTTCCAGGCTGCTGCATCTAAAATGTCTGCTATGTTAAGTCGAGCAGAGCCTTGAGCTAAATTCTGACCATACCAAATACCTAGCTGTGTCTCTCGCGTTCTAATAACTTCAGCACAGTCAGCGTACTCCACTGCCAATGTTTTAAGTGCCGCCCAATCAGAATGAAGAAGCTTACTTGCCGAGAGCGCTATTAATTCAGATGGCATATTGTTAGAGCAATAGTGCTGCTCCCTATGACAAGTTGTCGAGTGCCCACATGGGGCGCAAGACTCATTTGTCTTTAGAATTAAAGAATCGGCCTTGTAGGCACCTGTCTTTTTATAATCGCTACTCCCTATTGAAATTTCAAGAATTGAGATTTCAGCCCCGTTAGCAAGATGCTTAATACTTGTATCACCGGTAAGGAGTAGGTCACTCTGCTTAAGAAGTGCAAGCGCGCCATCTAAAGTTAAAATGGCTAGCGCGCAGTCAACTTTTTGCGCAGCTAAGTCTGCCTGAAGAGCCCTCAGCTCATTTTCTTCGTTTGGCGCACCTAATAAAATAATATGAGCATCAGGTTCAAAGTTTTTAAACTGAGCGATAGCCTCAACCCACTTAACACGCCCTAAATTTTTCTTACTATCACTCGTGAGCGCCTGCACTATAACTTTTTTGCCATCAGATAAGTTTGAAGACGATAATACCTTATTTACTTCATTAACTCCGTGCTGGCTCACTTGAAATTCAAATTCAGTTTCTTTGTCGTTAAAGCCGATCGCCAATCTAAATAAATCGGCATAATGAAATGTCATGCCCGTTCCGGCTGCAACATAGTCATTTAAATATCGAAACCACGACGAAGAATACGTCGCCTGACCTGTAGAATTAAGCGACAGCCCAATCTGATTTTTTGCCTGAACAAGCGTCGAGAGATACCCACTCAGTCTATTTTGAGTCAAGTTCACAACCAGGTCATAGTGTTGACCACACAAGTGATCAGTAATTTCTGTCAGATAATCAATCGGCTCAAGTAGTGGGCAATTCGCCTCAGCCAGACCATCTTGCAAACCCAGCCGGTCAAACGGCACCACATTATCAACATCTGAAAGTAAAGTTCGAACTGAAATAAACTGAGAATTTACAAGCAAATCAATCTGAGCATCGGGATACTGCTGCCGAATACTTCTGATCGCCGGAGCAGACATCAGTATATCCCCTAATCGCAATAATGAAATTACAAGTATTTTCAATTTATCATCTCTTTTAAAATTTTTATTTTCAGCACCATGTTTTCATTGGTCTCTTGAACAATCGCACCATCAAGAGTCTTAATCGATATTAAGCTGTCTGAAGCCACCTTTACATGCCGCCCAGTCAAGAGAGAGCTCAATTCTTTTCGAACTTGACATAAGAAATTAGCACCAGCATCAGTGCGTCCGAGTAATAGTTCTTCAAACTCCATGTAAAGCGCACTCGCCTTTTGATGGGCTGGAGCAAATACCAAAACCGCATAGCGAGAATTTAGAGCACTAAGTAGACGAGGATTGCTTTTGAAACTGTTCGCTGTATGAGCATTTACAAATACGACATTACTCAATTCAAGCGCATGCTCTCTTTGAGCAAATTGAATAAATTCATTCTGCACATCAACCGCTAAAATGTGAAGACCCGGAAAATTTTTTTGTAAGGCCACAAGATGATGTCCACAACCCACGCCTAGAACTATCACTTGTTTTTGTCGAATAATTCGAGTTTTATTTTTGTCGACCCACTTTTGCGCCTCAAGCATCGGATCAATTGACGAGCAAATGAAATTGCCATTCCACTTAATTGCAGGCAGCAAACTTTTGGTCTGAACCACTTCTATCATTTTGCTCTCGCCTCGCGAGTTTGAATTTCATCACGAATGACAGTTAAAACATCACGTCCACCGTCAACTTCTGGGTCAAGTCGTAGTGCCCTCTCTACATTTTCTTTGGCCAAATCTAGTCGGCCTGAAAAAAAGTAAAACTTAGAAAGCCACATCCAAATTATTGCATCTTCACCACTAACAGCGAGATGCCCCTCAAGTCTGAATATGGCCTTATCAATTTCGTTATCTTTTAACGCCCAATCGGCAACAAGTTTAATGGCGGATTCGTTACCCGGATTTATATCTAATGCCTTCTCAACATTTGCCCAGGCCAACTCAGAGTCTCCATATTCTCTGTGAATCATTGCAAGACCCGCCCAAGCCTTATCATTTTTATCATTTAAGCTCACGGCTTCGCGAAATCTGCTGAGCGCAACATTGTATTCACCACGATAAAGTGCCAGTGATCCGAAGTTAACGAGAAGCACATCAGAGTCTGGTGAAATGGTAAATGCTTTATTGTAATACTCTTCTGCGCCATCAGGATCACCCAGACGAAGCAGAATGTTGCCACAATTTTTTAAAATATCAAAATGTTCGTAAGCATCAGCCGTTTCATACGACAATGCGCGCACGTAAGCCTCAATAGCATCTTCATTGTAATTCATGTGATACAGCTGATCACCCAGTAGCTTATAGTGGGTGGCACTGCCTTTATTTTGCACCAAGCGCTTTAGCACGCGTAATGCCTCGTCGTGCTCAAATAGCGCTTTTGCACATTCTGAGAGCCCTCGAATTGCAATTTCATTTTGGCTATCAATTTTCAAAACAGCACGGTACATATCTTGTGCAATAGAAAACTCTTTTTCTTTAAATAGCAATCTGGCATTTGATAAGTACTCTGCCATCTCGGCAGGCCGAGTAGCCTCTTGCACGGGACGACTGGGTTTGTCTAAGATAAATTCTCGATCAAACTTATCAATGGCTTCTTTTCGCAGACTCAGTGGCACAGCAAAAAGCTCTGCCGGTTCTGCGTGTTCTTGTGCTATTTCAAAATTAGGTACTGGATTGGACTCTAGTCTAGACATGTAGATCACCTCTTCACTAAGATTATGAAGAGCAACTCTAGTGCCACCTGCCAAATACATTCTATGTGGATTTGAGTGATAATTGAGTCAAGAAATCAACTCATGCAATTTCTCAACAGTCATTCTTTTGTCATGCTAATAGTCGAGATTACGCTTCTTCGTCTAGGCGAGTTTTTTGCCCGCCAGATTTGTATGAGCCCAACGCTTTTTTAGTTGTGCGTACTTGGCTGAGCTCTTTTATAATGCTGGACTTCTCTTTTTCTATAGCAGATAAAATTTGCAGATCCTGTTCAAGAATTCTAGCTACAATATCTTTTTTATATTGGAGCGATTGGAGTATCGATTTCTTTTCTTGACCACTGACATCCTTTACATCCTCGACCATGTCATTCGAGTCTTCTATCATTTCATCTATTTTTTTAATGATCTGAAGAATGCCCTCACGGGTAGAATAAAATACTTCGAGACCCTCAAACTCTCCGCAGTTAAATTTTTCAAGCTCAGATTCATTTAGCCTGTAAAACTTGTCTAAATGTAAATTCTTCTCGTTTAACAAATCTACTATTGATTTCATTCTCACTCCCTATTTTTTTGTTTTACTAAGCCGATTGTCCGAGTTTGCCGTCTTTTTTAATTTTCTCTATTGCTTGCTGCCAGCCCTGCTCTAATGTCTCGAGTATTTTTAGGGCGTCTTTTAAATGCTTTGAGTTGCCTGTGATGTTGGCCTGCACATATTGATCTGTAATGAACATGTAGAGCTGCTCTAGATTCTTACATAAATCAGCGCTTACATTATGATTTAGAGAATTATTAAGTTCATTTACAATATCAAAGGCTCTGCCGACATTATACCCACGACCGCTAATGTCTTTGGCTTCACATGCAATAATTGCTTTTTTTGTGAATTTTATTGCCGCCTCATACAGCATCAGCAGTATTTTTTCACGGCTTGCTGTCTGCACAGCATTCGCCTTATATTTTTTGTACGCATTATTCATTTTTCAGCAACTCCTTCATTTTCTTGTCTTCCCGTCTCAAATTATGCTTTTAGTGATGCGCCACTTAAATTCATACCACCGCCGCCTTGCCCGATCTGCCCAACTGCGGCGCTCTGCTGTTTTAAACGTCCCATTGTTTGTTCTAAATTTGAAAATTGACGACGCAACTGCTGTTCGCGTCGATCTAGTCCACGCTCTTTATTTGCAATGCTCTGGTCTGTTCGCTTAATGTTATCTTCGAGTGCTCTCTTGCGATTACTAATAGAGCCAAATGCCGAGTTTGTTAAATTAGCAATTTCGCGCCTTATAGAAGGGATGAATCCAATCTTAAAACCATCGCCAGCAAAAAATCTTTGCACGTGATCTGATTTTTGCGCGAGCACCTGATTGAACTTATCTTCATCTAACTTCAACACACCATTACGAGTTATCTCAATACCCATCTGGCTCAATCTGGTGATTTCGCCACCAATC
>JAGRAK010000400.1 GCA_020434645.1 Bdellovibrionales bacterium
CCATTTAACCTGTCTCAGATTATGCCGATAGAGCCTATGAGGATAAGGAGATGACTTATGTATCTTCAAGGTAATCTACAGGCCGTATTTGATGCCCTTTACCACTTGGGTGTGATTGATCCAGTTTTAAAAATGGATTGGAACAAAGAGCTCAATGATTTGGCAAATTGTGCGGATGAATTCTTTCAAGCGATGGACATCGCAAACACCTTTCAAGGCAGCATCGATGATCTGATGGTTCAGTTGAGAGATTTTGATCAGCGCACACTCAGTTACTTAGCAATGGAGGTGGCTCGTGAATTTGCGGATTTTCATTCTCGCGACTGTCTTCACTAGTTCGCTCACCACGTCAGCTTCCGATTGGAAAGTGGACTTTTCAAGACGCTTTCAGCCTGAGCAAAAAGTTGAGGTGGTTGTTCCACCAGAAACCAAAGCTCCGCCGAAGACAAGTTTGGTTGATGTTCCGACTCAATTTGTAAAGGATGTCTTTCTTGAAAATGATCCAGCTCCAGAAGTTGTCATTTTAAACACAACAAAAGGATTTATTCCTTCATCCGTCAGCT
>JAGRAK010000401.1 GCA_020434645.1 Bdellovibrionales bacterium
CTACGAAGTGACCCAGGGATCAGTCGAGTTTATGGGGCGTGACCTGTTCGACATGGAACCTGAAGAACGGGCGCGTGAAGGGTTGTTCCTCGCTTTTCAGTATCCGGTGGAGATCCCCGGCGTCAGCAACATGGAATTTCTGAAGGTCGCCGTGGATGCCATCCGTTGTCACCGCGGCGAACCGGCACTGGACACGGTAGCGTTCATGAAGAGAGCACGGGAAGTCTCGAGGGCAGTCAACCTTGATCCGGAGTTTCTGAAACGCGGAGTCAACGAGGGATTTTCAGGCGGAGAGAAAAAGCGCAACGAGCTGATGCAAATGATGTTGCTGGAGCCACGGCTTGCCATTCTCGATGAGACCGACTCGGGTCTGGACATCGATGCTCTCAAGGTTGTCGCAAACGGTGTCAACGCCATGCGGAGTGGAGATCGTTCCTTCATCCTGATTACCCATTACCAGCGACTGCTGAACTACATCGAGCCAGACGTGGTCCACGTGCTGTCTCGCGGGCGAATCGTGAAGTCAGGCGACAAATCGTTGGCCCTGGAGCTGGAAGAGAGG
>JAGRAK010000402.1 GCA_020434645.1 Bdellovibrionales bacterium
AAATTGTTCTTTTCATTCTTCCTCTAACTGGAAAAGTGATTTGAAAGGGCCAGATGATAACACTCTGGCCTTATTCTTGCCAGGCTGTGGTGCAACGCGGTGCAAGCAATCAACACTTTAATGAACATCAACGACAAAAAACCAATAGCATTTTGGATGCAAATGCCTTATCTTAGTGCTCAAAGCGGTCGGTTCTTGATGGTTAGTGCGCTCTTCCCGCGCCCTCATAACTCGTCGGTCCCTGGTTCAAGTCCAGGTTGCCCCACTCTTATCTCCCATCCTTAAGTGACTCTGGACGAATAAACTTCAAACCAGAGGCATTTATGCGTACATTTCCAAAAAAGCACATTTTCCGCATTTTTTCCGCAAATGATTGTAATCAATCAGAATCAAAGAAACTTTTAGCACAACAAGTTGCCCGTAATGGCTTAACAGCGTCAACTTTTTCCTAAAATGCGGAAAAATTTCGTAAAAGAGCCATTTCTGATGATCAAACAGCACTGACTAGCAAGAGTCAGGACTACTAGGAACAACGGATTTATACTCAGGTAAT
>JAGRAK010000403.1 GCA_020434645.1 Bdellovibrionales bacterium
AAGCCAAAAAGGTTTTTTGGTGCAGCCAGAAATATTGAAGAGGGTGGTAGTTTAACAATTATTGCGACAGCTCTGATTGATACAGGTTCGCGCATGGATGAAGTCATATTTGAGGAGTTTAAAGGTACAGGTAACGCTGAGATTCAACTCGATCGAAAGCTAATGGATAAACGTATCTTCCCTTGTATGGATATCAATAAATCCGGAACTCGAAAAGAAGATCTCTTGATCGAAGACAAGAGTTTACAAAGACTTTGGATTTTACGCAAAGTGTTGGCTCCAATGAATGTTGTGGATAGTATGGAGTTCTTAATGGACAAATTGAAGTCGACAAAAACAAATGAAGAGTTTTTAAATTCTATGGGTGCTAAGTAAGTATTTGAAAATACTTACTTAAATAAAAATTTAAAAAAAATCCTTTAAAATAATGTAATGCATTAAAATGATGTGGATAAACTTGTGCATAAGTTTGTTTTCCACACCTTATCCACAAAAGACATCCTTGTTTTGTAGGGATTTTTTTCGAAATATTTTTTAGGAAAGAAAG
>JAGRAK010000404.1 GCA_020434645.1 Bdellovibrionales bacterium
CCCGCCATGGGTTAAGTGGCCGCCCGCCGAAAGGTCCATGCCAAGGAAACAGTCGCCCGGCTTCATCAGCGCCATGAATACCGACTGGTTCGCCTGCGAACCTGAATGCGGCTGAACGATGGCTTCATCGCAATTGAAAAGGCGCTTGGCGCGGTCGATCGCCAGTTGTTCGGCCTGATCCACAATTTCGCAACCGCCGTAATATCGCCGGCCCGGATAACCTTCGGCGTATTTATTGGTGAGCACGGAGCCCTGCGCTTCGAGCACGGCTTTGGAAACGATGTTTTCCGAAGCAATCAGTTCAACCTGATGCTGCTGCCTGTTCGTTTCGTCCTGAATGATATTGAACAATTCCGGGTCGCGCTCGCTCAACTCGCCCGCAAAAAATCCAGCCCTGCCCGGAGCGCCGTCACCCGCCATCGCTTGCCTCTCGCTTCGTTTGAATAATGCCCGCCTATACAGCCCGTCGGGCGCTGCGGCAATGCACCGAGCGGCGGGAAGGCGGAAACTTGTGAGAGTACGAACGTCAGTGGCGCACCCCGCT
>JAGRAK010000405.1 GCA_020434645.1 Bdellovibrionales bacterium
GCTTTGCTAGATCGTGAAACCAGTCGTGTTACTATGATGGCGAGTGCTGAAGGTGGAATGGATATTGAAGAAGTTGCTGAAAAAACTCCAGAGAAAATTTTTAGAGTTGTCATTGATCCTGCTGTTGGGATGATGCCATTTCAAGCTCGTCAGTTAGCTTTTAGCATTGGAATGGATGGAAAAACAGCCGGAAAAGCAGCAAAAGTTTTTGTTTCTTTATATGAAGCATTTATAGGGACAGATTGCTCACTTGCTGAAATCAATCCTCTAGTTACGACGGTTGATGGAGATGTTTTAGCATTAGATGCAAAAATGAATTTTGACTCTAACTCACTTTATCGCCAACCTAAAATTGTAGAATGCCGAGATTTATCCGAAGAAGATCCTTCTGAAATTGAAGCCAGCAAATATGATTTAGCATTTATTAAATTAGATGGAGACATTGGATGTTTAGTAAACGGGGCAGGTCTTGCAATGGCCACTATGGATATCATTAAAATTCATGGAGGATTTCCAGCAAACTTTTTAGATGTTG
>JAGRAK010000406.1 GCA_020434645.1 Bdellovibrionales bacterium
GATTTACAGAATCGGCACAACCCATGGTGTGGAGTGTCCCGAAGACCAAGTGGCCTGTTTCTGCTGCGGTGATTGCTAATTGAATTGTTTCTAGGTCACGCATTTCTCCGACAAGAATGATGTCCGGATTTTCGCGTAATGCTGATCTTAGGGCTTTTTGAAAGCTGTGCGTGTGAATGCCAACTTCTCTTTGTTGGACTACTGAGAGATTGTCTTTGTGAACATATTCGATCGGATCTTCAATTGTAATTATGTGTTTTCTTTGTGTGCGATTTACTTCATTAATCATTGAAGAAAGAGTGGTTGTTTTTCCTGAACCACTTGGGCCTGTAACTATTACTAAACCGTTTTTGAAGGTGGTAACTTTTTTCATCGGCGCTGGTAGACCAAGTTCATCCATGCTGATAACGCTTTCGGGGATTGAACGGAATACTGCTGCGATCCCTTTTCTTTGGACAAACATGTTTACGCGGAAGCGGGCGATGGTTTCTATTTCTAGAGAAAAATCTATGTCCAGAGTTTGTTCAAATT
>JAGRAK010000407.1 GCA_020434645.1 Bdellovibrionales bacterium
GCTCGAATTATGTGTCTAGCCTAAGGATTGGGTTATAAACCCTCGATGATGAGGGGATCACGAATGAGCCGCCGCGGTGGAGCCACCATTTTTTATTAATTTAAATTTTAATTATGATGAGATTTTGTCTATGACGAGTATCCGGCCTACATCTCGGACGTCGGATAATCACGGACGTGTGTGATAATTTGAATTGATTTCGTGTTGTCACAGAAAATGCAAAGAGCAGGTGCGGCTCCCCGCGGCCTGCTCTTAGAACCTCTCGCATCGTGTTCTATGGGAGGTAAGTATGAAGAAAACTGCTAAAAAACCTAAACGTTACCGACGTCGATGGTTAAGTTTTCGGAGTATTTTGAAATTAGTTAAATTGATTCTAAGTCTAGTTTTGTTGTTGATAGAATTGATTAAGAAGTTTCAGAGCTGAAGTAGTTAATGATTTGAGGGCTCGAATTATGTGTCTAGCCTAAGGATTGGGTTATAAACCCTCGATGATGAGGGGATCACGAATGAGCCGCCGCGG
>JAGRAK010000408.1 GCA_020434645.1 Bdellovibrionales bacterium
GTTTAGTTCAAATTATAACTGGAACAAATACTGCCCCTCAAAATGTTGGACAAATTCAGTTGGTTAATTTTGTAAATCCTGCTGGGTTAAAAAGTATAGGTAAAAATTTATTTATGCCATCAGCGGCCAGTGGTCTTCCGCAGCAGGGTACACCTGGGCAGTTAGGTTTAGGTTATTTAGCTCAGGGGCAATTAGAAACGAGCAATGTGAATATTGTAGATGAAATGGTGAATATGATTGGAGCACAAAGAGCGTATGAAACCAACTCGAAAGTTGTTCAAGCATCTGATCAAATGCTTCAATACATGAATAATTTGAGGTAGAATATTAGACTTTTAATATTATTATTTTTGATAAATAATTTCTCAGCAAATGGCGAAGTTCAACATCGAGTGGTCTTTTTTTCGAAGTTTCAAATAATGCCGAAAGAAGATTTAACTTTAGATAAGTTTGTCGAGAATAAAGATGAATATCCAAAATTAATTTAAATTTTTAAAAAAATATCTTTAGGAAATGCAC
>JAGRAK010000409.1 GCA_020434645.1 Bdellovibrionales bacterium
TCATCGACCGACCAATTATCACCATCGGAAAAATGGAAAGGATAGATATTCCATTGATCGGACGGATAATCATCCCTCATGATATCAGCGCACAAACGATATGCGGAACTAATCATCGTACCACCAGATTCACGTGTGTGAAAAAAAGTATTACGATCCACTTCTTTTGCCATGGCATCGTGAATAATATAGCGACACTCTAGGCCATCATAATGTCGCCTCAACCACGTATCTATCCAAAAGCTTTCTATTCGAACAATCTCTTTTTGTTCATCGCCCATAGAACCCGATACATCCATCATATAGATGATAACCGCATTGGATTCTGGCCTTGTGGTGCGTTTAAAACTTCTAAAACGCATATCATCTTTGATTGGTATGATCACCGGATTGTCGGGGTCATAAATTCCCATAGAAATTTGTCTTTTAAGCGCATTTTTGAACGTACGCTTAAAATGCCGCAAAGCATTGGGTCCCGTGTTGTGAATGCCAGTGTATTTATAGGTTTCGCTCTGA
>JAGRAK010000040.1 GCA_020434645.1 Bdellovibrionales bacterium
CCAAATGAACTCTTTTTTGACCAGTTTTATGTACAAAATCACGAATGCCCATTACCACGGCTTGTCTCATATTTTCTTCAATAGACTTAGATAGTTCGTGGCGAGTGCCCAGCTCTTTAGAAAAATCAACAATGCCTAGATCTTCATGAAACTGTAGGCACTGACACAAAACTTTGCCCTTTTGATTGATTGCAAAACTGCCACCATCAAAAAGTAGCTCATCTTGCCCGCCGACCATATTCACATACACCATTGGAGCTTGAATAAAACTTGCCGTTGCTCGCGTCACCTTGAGCCGACGCTCCATTTTTTTAGTAAAAAACGGTGAGGCACTGAGGTTTAAAATAAGATCAACAGATCCTGGCTTTATTTTTTTAATAGGGTTTATGTCGTAATACGATTTTTTCTTTTGACCTGTCATTGGCCAAGCCCAAATGTCTTCGCAAATGGTGATCAATATTTTCTTACCCTTGTATCGAAATATATTTTTAGACATGTCACCAGGCTCAATATGCCGAGCATCATCAAAAACGTCATAAGTTGGCAATAATTCTTTATGACATATCCAAGGTTTTTTATTTTTCTCTAATGCTATTGCTGAATTAAAATACGGTTTTCCGCGTGATGACGGATTCTGAGTGAATGCTCCAAAAAGAACAACGATGCCTTTCGGAATCGCTTTTGATATTTTTTTTATATATTGAACTTCAGCCTTAACAATACTGTCTCTCTTTAATAGGTCCATCGGATGATAACCGAAGAGAGTCGCTTCTGGAAAAACAACTATGTCACATCTGCGCTCTTTTGCTCGATTGGTGTATTCAATTATTTTACGATAATTTTCTTCGAAATTACCAAGATGTGCGTTGATCTGAGCTAAGGCTATTCGCATGGGGACTCTTTGTTATGGGAATTCGATTACTAAAACCACTTTTGTAATCGTGCCAAAAGCCTATGCTAGCTTCTGGAAATTTCCAACAGTAATACCCGTCTCCTGAATCAAAGTCCACCAGCCAAAGTCCCTTCGGCAGAGCCCCTAATTTTTTAACCTTAGCATTCCATTCCTCGATCTCGCGGCTAACTTCAATTTCAATTTCACTGGTTTTTGCGCGATCTGCAGGATCAAGAGCTTCAAGTCGCGTAATTAAAGCATTCACTGTTTTACTGTGTTTTTGAGTTATTCGATTCAAAAGGCCGACTAGTTCATTCGCTTGCTCATATGAAATCGACCCTGTGCGCGCGAAATCAAAGATATCCCCTCGTTGCATATTCCCCCCTGTTGCCCGTATCCCCCGATACGAATTGAAGTAAATCTACAATTCGAGAAAGTTGCAATTGTGATCAAAATATAGTTTCAAATTGTAAAAATGTCTAACGCGCCGTTCAGGCTTAATCCATTGATTTTGAGACCTGAAGTGCCTGACCACCAATAAAGATTATCACAGCAAGAATTATGGCAATAATAATTAAGTATCGGAAGAGCTTCCCAAAAGTCAGCTCCTCGATTTCTGGCCCAGTTGAGCTTGCCGCTATATTTCGGTCTATACGAATTCGTATAGGACCTGCTGGACGAACAGCTCCATCCTTAGGGGCTGCAACTTTGGTATTCACTTTCTTATCTTTCTCATCTTCTTTGATACGTCGACCACGGGCTATCGGGTCGTACTCTCTGAGCGGAATTCGCACAGCTTTACCCTTTTCATAACCACTTAAATCAGTAACACCTGCTGACCCAGTATTTGAGCCATCTTTTTTATTAGCCCCGTCATCGCCAAGATTGCTGTTCATGCGAAATCTTCTTGGCGCACCACGCCGCCCGAATGATGAATCTCGTCCGCCACCACCACTCACAATTACGGCACCACCACCTCCAGAACTTGAAGTTGTGTTGTCATTACTTGGGGGATCTTTTGTGATTGAGTCTGTACCTCCTCCGCCAGAATTACTGGCAATAAGAGGTCTTCCATCATCCGGTGAAAATTCTTTGTATAACTGATTGCACTCTCCGCTTGATCCACTGGAGCCGCCAAGTGAAGGTAATTCTCCTGATTCAATTAAACACGCGAGATAATCACCGAAATAATTATCAGCCCAAAAACTAAAGGCCGAGTTAAATTGATAAACTGAACCCAGCAGTACCCCGACCACGACCACCAAGAGTAAGATATACTCAATTGCCGCCTGGCCGCTCTCTTCGCCGATCAGTTTGTTTAAAGCAGTTCTCATCTCTTTCTTATTCGGCTTGTTTTAAATTGAACCTAATTTTTTATGCAGCTTTAGCGTCTCATAATGAGACATTTCGCACTGCGCACTATGGACTCGACCAATCTCTATATATAATAAGTGCATATATTCACTTCTCCCGTTGGTTGAAATCAGCTCTGAGGCACTCAGAGTCTAATGTAACTGTTTGTTTCGACCGATAAATTTTAAAGGGGGAATTCTATGAAAAATATTAAAAACACGATTAAAAATCTTATTAAAGATGAATCTGGCCAAGGGGCGACAGAGTACATTTTGCTACTTGTTGTTGTAGTGGCCATCGCGATGCTTTTTAAAGATCAAATTATGGGTGTTGTGAAATCAAAAATGGCTCAAGTGAGTTCGGATATAGGTGCATTTAATCCGTAATTACGAAAGTCAAATTGCAATTTCATGCGCTTAAGGAGTAGCCGTGACCACAGAGTTTGTACTCATTTTAGGCCTATACGCATTCATTTTATTGGGTGTGTTTTTAGGAGATAGAGGGCCCATTGCCACCTTTCATGGGTCAGCCCCTCGGTTTGCGGCAAAACTTGAGCGCGATATTGCCGTCGGCAAAACTTTTACGAAAAAAAGTACCGGCACTCCAACAATCGAGTGGCGTGATCCGAAGCCAGATAGCGGGCCACAGTAATGGGACTTTCACTCGCAGCACCCACTCTGATTTTGTTAGTTGCACTCATTACAGATATTCGAACCCGCAAAGTTCCGAATGTTTGGGTCTTAATTTCTATCGTCATTGCTCTGGCGAGCAGTTATTACTTTTATGAATTTGATGGTTTAAAACAAGGCGCAATAGCTGCGGGCATGGCCTTACTTTTAACATTACCACTTGTCTTACTTGGAGCTCTTGGCGCAGGTGACATGAAGATCATGTTCGCATTTGGTCTTGCCGGTACATATCAACAAGTATTTTCAGTTATTGTTTTTTCTTTTTTATGGGGAGCACTGATTGGTATCGGCATCTCAATTGTCCGCGGTCGTGCTCGAGCGCTACTTATTAATACTTTTAAAATTTTAACATCTCAACCACGAGACGATGTCGAATTACTTAAAATACCCTATACGGTGGCTCTCATGCTGGGCTGGATCACCTATTTAGTTTTGGGCGCGCAACAGGGAGCGCTACTATGATCATCCGTCGTGAGAGAGGTCAGGCCTCAGTTGAAATGGTTCTCATGCTCGTTTTGATGGTGGGTGTAATGGCTTTCGTCAGTACTACTTTTCGTCAAAATGAAATCTTCGCGTCACTTGTCTCAGGCCCATGGAAGCAATTATCAGGGCTCATTCAAAATGGCGCATGGGGAGATCCCGAAAGCACGATGACCATACATCCCAATCGTCAATCAAGAGTTTCATCAGTTCGAGGAGATCTTGTCGAATGAAAAACTCTGGGGGATTTATTACAGTAGATTATTTATTCGCCTTCTTTTTGGTGTCGGGTTTTAGTCTCGCTATAATGACATTTTCAGCTACGCTCTCAATGGTGGAGGTTGTTCAGTACATGACCTTTGCTTCAGCTCGAAATTATTTTGCTGGCAACTTAACTGAACCAAAACAACGTGAGGCCGCTGCAACAAAATTTTTTGAATTAAAAGCCGATCCCGTTATTGCCCCACTTCTAAATGGTGGCTGGTTTGATGTGCCCGATGATTCTTATATTGTGGACTTTAATATCCCTGAAAAATATCCCAACTTTAAAAACTACAGTGGCAACCCTGACATCAATCTTTTTCATGGGGTAATCGTCACATTCAATGCAAAGATATTGGATTTTCAAATTCCGTTTTTTGGCTCAACTAAAAGTGGCAATTTAGATTCAGAAGATTCAGCTAAGGGCTTTACAACTTACATCACGTCATTTTTAGGGCGCGAGCCCAGCTTTAGAGAATGCAATGAGTTTTTTAATGAGAAACGCTGGGAATATATAAAGCAACTCCCAACAAGCAAAGTAGGAGCCGTAGGTTACGGCGCAGCCGAAGGAGATAGCGATTACATCGTTATTAATGACAATGGCTGTTAAAAATAGACTCACAAATAACAGTGGTACAGCGATGATTGAAACTCTTCCGCTACTCATAATTTTCGTGGTCTTGCTCAGTTTTGGCATCGGTTTTTTTGGCGTTGTGCACACTGGAATTATGAATTCAATGGCTGCTCGAACTTATGCATTTGAAACTTTTAGTAATCGTTCAGATGTTACCTTTTTCAGAGATCGTCGTTCAGATGGTATAATGCTACAATACTCAGCATTTCAGAACCGTTTTCACACAGTCGACTCAGAGCTAAACCAAGACAATCGTCTAGGCGATGCCACGTTTGCAACAACTCGAAACATAGCCTTTGGTCGAAAAATTGCTTCATCACAAGCTTCAGAGAGTGATCATAACGTAAATATTTACACTATTGCGGGCAGAAACCGAAAAGGAGGGGTGGAGGCCTCTCCTGCTTGGATAATGGTCGGGTACGGAATTTGTATTAACTCAAAGTGCGGGGACTAAAAATTATGAATAACAATGAATCGCGCACATTATGGATATCAGTATTTTCAGCATTGTTTGCTGTGTTTCTTTTGTATAGCTACACGCAAGAGCGTAGTGCCGAACTTACTAGTAAATTTGGCGCAAAACAAACCGTTGTTGTTGCCATCAAAGACATTAATGAGATGGAAACTATTGATGAGAGCAAACTTTCAATTGAAGAGCGACCTATTGAATTCATTCAACCTGACGCATTAAAAGATCCTGAGCTGGCTGTTGGCATGGTAGCACTTGCTCCAATAAAACTGGGCGAACAGATTTTAGAAAATAAAATTATGGAACCTGGCCCAGTTACTGGCCTCTCTCTACAGGTAGCCCCGTCAAAGCGCGCCGTCACTCTTCCTATTGATGAAATGCGCGGAGTTGCGAAACTTTTAAAACCCGGAGACCGAATTGACCTAGTCGCAGCTCTCGATATCGGTAGGGGCGCAACACAACGGCGCGAAGTGAAAACAATTATGCAAGATGTTGTCATTTTAGCTACAGGCCTTCGCATTGCAAATGAATTACCGCGCCTACTAGAAAAAGTTGGTAAAGAAGATTTTATTAAAAACATTCGGTCTGATACAAATTTTAATACCATTACAGTAGAAGCCTCACCTGCAGATGCTCAGAATCTTATCTATATACTCGCAACGTCGCCAGGCTCACTATTCGTAACTTTACGCCACCCTAGCGACAGAGCAAATGTCACATTGCCACAGGCCAGTGTTGAAACTGTTTTGAACCGAGTAGATGGCGCGACTTTAACGCAAACTGTTCGGCAGCCGGCATCAACACCAAGACCTCCAACTCCGACACCTGCTCCAGCTCCAGTAAAAAAGAAAAAACGTGGTGGTTTTGTTGATTTATAACGGGGATGTATAAAATGGAAATGTACAAAAATTTTAGAAACCTTACTCGGTTATTTTTAGCACTCTCAGTATTTGTGTTTTCATCATTTGTATTTGCTAACAAAACTAAAAAGAACATCACACTGTCTGTGGGAATTCCGTATAGCGAATCAGTACCCAATATGCCAAGTGAGTTTGACACAAGCGGCACCTATAAAGGACTCACTCAACTCGAGTACAATGCGGCCACCAAGATTCTTCGATTCTCTCCTAAAAAAGAGGGATTTGGTACACTAGTTATAACAGATAAAAGAAACAAGAAAACAGTCTATGAATTCACTGTCGACATTCGAAAGACTGACCTCGCCAAGGTGTCGCGCGAAATTAAAACCCTTCTTAATGAGATTGAGGGTATTACAATCAGTATTGCCAACAATCGAGTGGTTGTAGATGGGCAAATACTACTACCAAATGATATGAAGCGTATTCACAGTGTCGTAAAACAATATGGAGAACTGGCAACATCTCTAGTAACACTCAGCCCAGCCGCACAAGTTAAAATTGCCCAGTTCATTGAACGTGCAATTGGTAATCCTGAAATTCATGTTAAAGCTGTAAATGGCAAGTTTATGCTTGAAGGTACCGCCGATGATCAAAAAGAAAAAGATCGTGCAGAAATTATAGCTAAAACATATGTACCAGACGTAATTGTAGATGAAGCCGTTGCCGATAAAAAAGTTCAAGAACGTATTAGCGAAGTTGTCATCAACCTTATTGCTATTAGACCATCACCAGAAGCAGAGCCAAGCAAGATCGTTCAAATAGTTGTTCACTATGTTGAATTGCAAAAAGATTTTACCAAAGGTTTTCGATTTCAATGGACGCCTGATATCGGCGACGGCTCTAAGGTGTCATTTTCAAGCGGAGATCGAACTCCCGCAGGCCTTACCTCTACAATTACCGGAACCATATCAAACCTCTTGCCAAAATTAAATTGGGCAAAAGAACACGGTCACGCACGCGTCTTGCAAAGCTCTAGTATAATTGTTGAAGACGCTAAACCCGGAACACTTAACTCTATTCAAAACATTCCTTATCAAATTGTGACGGCAGATGGCTTACCATCAACAAGTTTTGCAGAAGCCGGCATACGCACGACTATTACACCACAAATTATTGGCTCAAGATCTGACAGCATTAGTTTAAAACTAGCATTTTCAGTAAAAAGTCTTATCGGTATGACTGCTCAAGGACCACTGACATCATCGCGAGAAATTAATACGCAAATTGTTGTACGCAGTGGGCAAAGCGCGGCTGTGGGTGGCTTGATTTCTAGTGATACGAGCACGGGGTATAACAAGCTGCCGGCCAATGCGAGCGCAAACCCACTTATATCACTTTACTCGTCTAAAGATTTTCGTAGAAATCAAAGCCAATTTGTTGTGTTTGTTACGCCAATAATAAAAGCCTCGGCTAGCACCGGGACTGAAAATATTAAGCGTAAGTTTCGATTGCGAGATTAGTTAATGGCTATTCATGAAAAGTGTCATTTAATATCAGTAATTGGCGGCAAAGGTGGCGTTGGTAAAAGTGTGTTTTCAGCCAATCTCACTGTCGCACTAATGAATGAGCTGCGTGCGCGAGTGTTACTGATAGATCTTGATTCTAAAAGCTGTGGGGATCAAAATATTATCACCGGGCTTAGGCCTAAAAAAACAGTCGCAGATCTTGCAAATTTCACAGGCGCCATAACTCCGCAAAGCCTTGATACTATGATTACCACGCACCCCTCCGGATTTCATTACCTAGGAGCTGTGCTCAGCCCAGAGCAAACACTGAATGCTTCTGCTGCTTTATTTAAAAAGCAAATTTCAACACTCAGTCAATTTTATAATTTTATCATTGTTGATCTTGGCTGTGACTATACTGACCTGCAGCTTAGTATGATTGAAGATTCAAGTGCTATTCTTACAATCACGACCCCTGAAGTTTTGGCTGTAAACCAAACTAAACGTGTAATACATGATCTTATGGCCGCAACAGTTCCGGGAGACTTTTTTCAGGTTGTTATTAATAATTTTGGCCGCTCCAGTTTAGACCCTAAGCTCGTCAGCCAAAATCTGGGTCGACCCATAATTGGTTTAATTCCTCAAGATGATACGACTACATATTCTTCTGTACAACGCTCAACTCCATTTATACTGACATCGCCACAGGCACCAATTTCACAGGCTTATTATGATATTGTGAGACGCCTCACGGGTGGTATTTTACAAAAATTAAAAATTCAATCCCGACCTTCGAGTATAAAAACAAAATCAAGCGAATTGGCCGTCTCACAGTTAAGCAAATCAAGTGGCTCGGCAAATTCGAATAGAAAAGCTCAAACACGAGAGTTGACTCCGATTACACAACTTAAGTTGCAAATTCACTCTGCGCTCATCAGAGAAATGGATCTAAAAAAAGATATGTCAACCATTCAAGGAGACTCGGCAAAAGAGCAAGAGCTCAGAAATAAAACTCAAAAAATTATTTCACAATTGGTTGATAAATTTGCACCATCAACGGCACGCGAAGAGCGCAGTCAGATAATCAAGCAAGTTTTAGATGAGTCCCTTGGTCTCGGGCCACTAGAAGACTTGTTGGCCGACCCTACCGTCACTGAAATTATGGTTAACGGGGCAGATAAAATCTACGTTGAAAAAAGCGGTAAAATTCAACTATCACCCATTACCTTCACGTCTAATTTACAACTTCGAAATGTAATCGAACGAATTGTAACACCTCTCGGACGGCGCATAGATGAAAAGACTCCATACTGCGACGCTCGCCTTCACGACGGCAGTCGTGTAAACGCTGTAATAGAGCCTCTCGCCATTGATGGCCCAGCTGTTACTATTAGAAAGTTTCCGACTGAGCGTATTACAATTAATGATTATGTGACTCGATTTAATAGTATGACTCAGCCAATGGCCGACTTCTTGCGCGTATGCGTAGAGCAAGGGTTAAATATTATTATCTCTGGCGGCACAGGGTCTGGTAAAACAACTCTACTCAATGTTCTCTCAGGATTTATCCCATCAAGTGAGCGAATTGTAACTGTCGAAGATGCCGCTGAATTACAACTCAAGCAAGATCATGTTGTTCGCCTTGAAACTCGACCGGCTAATATGGAAGGCTCTGGTGAGATATCAATTCGCGATCTTGTGAAAAATGCGCTACGAATGCGTCCAGATCGAATAGTTGTCGGCGAGTGTCGCGATGGCGCTGCTCTTGATATGCTCTCTGCAATGAACACCGGTCATGACGGGTCAATGACTACCGTCCACTCTAACAATCCTCGTGAAGCCATCTCAAGACTTGAAACATTATGTTTAATGTCTGGGATGGAATTGCCCGCAAAGGCCATTCGCGAACAGATTGCAAGTGCCGTTAATCTCATAGTACAAATTAGTCGCTTTAGCGATGGCAGCAGAAAAATTTTAAGCATCACAGAAGTCGTCGGCATTCAAAGTGACACCGTAACTCTTCAAGAAATTTTTAGGTTTAAAGAAGAAGGTTTTGATAAGAACAGAAAAGTTATCGGGCAGTTTCAACCCATGGGACTCATACCAACATTTATTGAAAAATTTGAGCAACGTGGGATCACTGTCCCAAGAAATTTATTTACCACGCAGTCTTCGAATTCAAATAACTCTTCCCCTGCAAAAGTGACGGCCACTGCACAGCCCGTGGCGCGCGCTGTACCCACTCCCGTACCGACTAAAAAAGTTGGGGGAGGCTCTAGTCGATGAGCACTTTATTAGGCAATAATTATTTTGTTATTCCGCTTTTTGGATTTTTAGTTTTCATATTTTCGTATTTAAATTCAGAGAAAATTCTTGGTTTTTTTTACAAAAAAACTTTGGGTCAAAGAGAAGAATTATATCAGCTTTTAGATAAACTATATGTTGATACAGACCGATCTAAACTTTCAATTTCTTTAATTCTTGCAAGCTTTGGACTCGGCTCAATATTTTTCTTGGCATTTTGGCCTAATATAATACCAGGCTTATTATTTGGATCTATTGCTGTTATGTTCGGCTGGGCTGCTCCGAAGCTCATTCTCAATAATCTTTGGGAGAAACGTTGCAATAGAATTGTCGATCAAATGATTGATGGAATGACCATCATGGCAAACGGAGTGAAATCTGGGCTTAGCATTACGCAATCTATGGAGCGCGTAACCGCCAATATGACAGGACCACTGCCGCAAGAGTTTACTCTGATTTTAAATCAGATTCGCCTAGGCCGGTCGGTTGAAGAGTCTCTCAATGAATTCGGAGATCGCATACCCCGGCAGGATGTTCAGATGTTTGTGACAGCCGTTAATATCTTGAAAGAAACGGGCGGCAATTTAGCCGAAACTTTCACGACCATAGTCACTACTATTAGAGAGCGACAGAAAATTGAGAAAAAAATTGAGGCGATGACCTCACAGGGGACAATGCAGGCTATTATTGTAACTCTAGTACCATTTGCTTTACTTGTTATGTTTCTCCTCGTTGACCCGACTTTTGTAATGCCTCTTTTTACCAAGCCCTTGGGCTGGGTTGCGCTCTTAATGATGCTAGGACTGCAAGTCATCGGTGGCATAATGATGAAAAAAATTGTTACAATAAAAGTCTAAGGCAATATAAGGAGACAAGGATGTCTAAACGCAATAGCCGATTGGCTTTACTCACTCTATTTTTTCCACTCTTTGCAAACGCTATGATCGACATGCGAAATGCAAATTACTCAGACTCTTGGATCGATCTACAGGCCAATAGCGCCGGATTCGACCTCAAGGTACAGCGCACTTATAAT
>JAGRAK010000410.1 GCA_020434645.1 Bdellovibrionales bacterium
AGATTCGCGTTGGTATTTAGGGGGTCTGCGTTCTGAACACGTCAAAGCCTATGTCAACCAGCAACTCAAAGACGATGAAGTGCTGATGTCAGAAAAAACTCGTGAAGAGGCTTATATGCTCGAGGGACGAACCGTGGATGTTGAAAAGATTTTTTAGTTTCTTGTATTTACATAGGTTGATTTTGATTTTTGCATTGCGAAATTTGCTTTCGTTTGGATTTTTTCCAGTTGCCTCAATCCTCAGACCTTACTAGATTGGCCGACGGAGAGTTGGCTGAGCGGTTGAAAGCACCGGTCTTGAAAACCGGCAGACGTTTATAGCGTCTCGAGGGTTCGAATCCCTCACTCTCCGCCAAATAAAAAAGGTCCTGCAGGGCCTTTTTTTATTTTTGCAGGTACAGATGGGATTCGAGTTCACATGTGTAACACTAACTAGTTGAAGCAGATTTAAAATTGGCACTACTTAAACCAGCAGAGAAAGACTTTTGGGATTTATATCTTAGAAGTCTTCATTCA
>JAGRAK010000411.1 GCA_020434645.1 Bdellovibrionales bacterium
GAATGGGTATAGATCTCTTTTTGCGTATGTGAATTACCTAATGTGTTATTAATCTTTCATAGAAAGAAGAAATTCTGCATTACTATTTGTCTTTCTGAGACGAGACAGCAGCAAATTCATCGCATCGATCGGTGTTAAATCAGCTATCGCCCCGCGCAAAGTGTAGATCTTTTCCAACTCGCTTGGATGATAGAGAAGTTCTTCTTTACGTGTTCCACTTTTGATGAGATCGATTGCAGGATAAAGCCGCCTATCTGCCAAACGTCTATCGAGAACGAGCTCCATATTACCCGTTCCCTTAAATTCTTCGAAAATCACTTCATCCATTCGAGAACCCGTCTCAATCAAAGCCGTTGCAACAATAGTGAGCGATCCACCATGTTCAATATTACGCGCTGCACCAAAAAAACGCTTGGGTTTATGCAAGGCATTTGCATCCACCCCTCCTGTTAAAATTTTTCCACTATGAGGAACCACTGTGTTGTAAGCCCGAGCAAGACGAGTGATCGAATCG
>JAGRAK010000412.1 GCA_020434645.1 Bdellovibrionales bacterium
CTTGCTTGCGAGCGACGGGTGTGAGTCTCGATTTGCGCAAAGCGGACCCTTATTATGGGTACGAAACTCTTGATTTCGATGTGCCAGTAGGAACCAGTGGAGATGTTTTTGATCGCTACCTCGTGCGAGTCGAAGAAATGAAACAATCTATAAAGATTATTCGTCAAGTCGCAAAGAGTGTTCCCGGTGGAGATTACACTATTCGCGATAAAGGGATTGTTTTACCTGAAAAGAAAGATGTTTACGGCAATATCGAAGGTTTGATGAATCACTTTATGTTGGTGATTAAGGGTTTACGCCCTCCCGAAGGGGAAGTCTATGACGCCACAGAAGGGGCTAATGGTGAATTGGGGTTTTACTTGGTCAGTGATGGCAGTGCTAATCCCTATCGTTTAAAAGTTCGTCCCCCTTGCTTTGCTATTTATCAGTCGATGCCCGAGCAGATTACCGGAGGCTTAGTGGCAGATGTGATTGCCATCTTAGGCAGTATGAATGTTATCGCTG
>JAGRAK010000041.1 GCA_020434645.1 Bdellovibrionales bacterium
CTCAGGCTCTAAAATAATTCTTTCCTCTAATCATTCACTTCTGAAAGGTTATTACTATGAAGCATAAAAGAAAAAAAATATCAGTTATTGGCGCTGGCTTTGTTGGCTCCACTTGCGCTCACTGGGCAGCAGCTAAAGAACTTGGCGATGTTGTACTATTAGATGTCAACGAAGGTGCCGCTAAGGGCAAGGCTCTTGACCTTTTTGAAGCCTCTCCTGTTGAAAATTTTGACTCTCGAATCATTGGAACGAGTGACTACAAAGACACTGCCGGTTCAGATATCGTGATTATTACTGCCGGGATCCCGCGCAAACCGGGCATGAGCCGTGATGATTTGCTCGCAACAAACGCAAAAATTATGAAAGCCGTGTGTTTGGGCATTAAAGAAAATGCACCCAACTCTATTGTAATTGTCGTGAGCAATCCACTTGATGCCATGGCTTTTGTGGCTAAACAAGTTTTGGGTTTTCCGCGAGAGCGCGTAATCGGTATGGCTGGTGTATTAGATACGGCGCGATTTAGCTCATTTATTGCTGAAGCTTGTGATGTAAGTGTTCGTGACGTGAGCGCCTTTGTTCTTGGCGGACATGGCGATACAATGGTTCCGATGCCTAGACACTGCTCTGTTGGCGGAGTTCCCCTAACTGAATTATTAGATAGCGCGACCATTGATAAAATCGTGGATCGCGCTCGAACAGGCGGCGCAGAAATTGTCGGTTTGCTTAAAACAGGATCCGCATATTACGCACCAGCCGCAAGTGCTGTTCAGATGGCAGAGGCTATTTTGCGCGATCAAAAGCGCATCTTACCTTGCGCGGCCTTTCTTCAAGGAGAATACGGCGTAAAAGATCTATTTGTCGGAGTTCTCTGCAAACTCGGCGGAAACGGAATGGAAAAAGTCATTGAAGTGAAATTAAACGAAACTGAGAAGGCTGGCTTAGATAATTCGATTAAAGCCGTGCAAGAACTAGTGGCCGCAATGGAAAAATTAGAATTTTAAAAGGAGTTATTAAGTGAATATTCATGAATATCAGGCAAAAGAAATTTTACGCAAGTTCGGCATGCCCACACTTAAGGGTGCAGTTGCGAGCACTGTCGATGAAGCTGTCGAAGCGGCCAAAAAATTAGCCGGCAAAGTGTGGGTGGTAAAGGCTCAAATTCACGCCGGCGGACGAGGCAAGGGCGGTGGCGTAAAGCTAGCCAAATCATTGGATGAGGTTCGCTCTCACTCTCAAAATATTTTGGGTATGACACTTGTTACTCACCAAACCGGACCTGAAGGTAAAAAAGTACTAAAAATCTTCATAGAAGAAGGCTGCAATATTGAAAAAGAATATTATGTCGCCGCACTTGTAGATCGAGAATTCGGTCGCGTGACTTTAATGGCCAGCTCTGAAGGCGGAATGGACATTGAAGAGGTCGCTGATAAAACCCCAGAAAAAATTCACCGTGTGGTAATTGATCCAGCGGTAGGCATACAGCCGTTTCAAGCACGACAACTTGCCTTTAAAATTGGGATGACGGGGCCTGTGGTTAATAAAGCTGTAAAAGCCATGACCTCTTTATATACTGCATTTGTGAAATCAGATTGCAGCATGGCCGAGATCAACCCACTCGTAGTGACTAAAGAGGGCGATGTTTTGGCATTAGATGCAAAAATGAATTTTGATTCTAATGCTCTTTTTCGTCATCCAGACGTAATGGAGTATCGTGATTTGTCAGAAGAGAATGCTGTAGAAATTGAAGCCAAAGAACATGAACTCGCCTACATTAAGCTCGACGGAACGATTGGCTGCATGGTGAACGGTGCCGGCCTTGCAATGGCCACAATGGATATTATTAAGCTTCATGGAGCCTTCCCCGCAAACTTTTTAGATGTTGGTGGCGGCGCCACCAAAGATCGGGTAACCGCTGCCTTTAAAATTATTTTAAAAGACCCGAATGTAAAAGGAATTTTAGTTAATATTTTTGGCGGTATTATGAAGTGCGATGTTATTGCTGAAGGCGTAATTGCAGCCACAAAAGAACTCGGGCTTAAACATCCACTAGTTGTGAGACTTGAAGGTACAAATGTTGAGCTCGGCAAAAAATTACTTAAAGAAAGCGGATTAAATATTACTCCAGCTGATGATTTAGAAGATGCTGCTAAAAAAATAGTAGCAGCTGTGAAAGGTGCAAAATAATGGCGATTATCGTAAATAAAAACACAAAAGTTCTATGCCAAGGTTTTACTGGCGCAACTGGTACATTTCATACTGAACAAGCCATAAAATACGGAACAAAAATGGTCGGCGGCGTGACCCCTGGTAAAGGCGGAACGAAACATTTAAATTTACCTGTGTATAACACTGTTGAAGAATGTGTAAACGCAACCGGTGCAAATGCATCGGTGATTTATGTTCCACCTCCATTTGCTGCCGACGCCATTATGGAAGCTGTTGATGCTGGAGTTGAGCTTGTAGTCTGTATCACTGAAGGCATTCCGGTTATTGACATGATCAGTGTGAAACGCTTTATGCAAGGTAAAAACTGTCGTCTGATTGGACCGAATTGTCCGGGCGTAATTACTCCCGGCGAATGCAAAATCGGAATCATGCCCGGCCACATTCACAAACCGGGGCGCATAGGTGTGGTTTCTCGCTCGGGCACATTAACTTATGAGGCGGTTTGGCAATTAACAAATCTTGGTTTAGGTCAATCGAGCTGCGTCGGAATCGGCGGAGACCCTGTTAACGGCACAAACTTTATTGATGTATTAGAATTGTTTAATGCTGATAAAGACACTGATGCGGTCATCATGATCGGTGAAATTGGCGGAACTGCTGAAGAAGAAGCGGCGGAATATATTAAGCGCGAGTTCAAAAAACCCGTAGCTTCATTTATTGCAGGAACTACTGCTCCTCCGGGTAAACGCATGGGTCATGCCGGTGCGATTATCTCTGGCGGCAAAGGAACTGCCGAGGCGAAGTTTGAAGCATTAGCTGCAGCCGGTTGTAAGATTGCGAAAAGCCCAGCTGATTTGGGCAGCACGCTGAAATTAGCACTAGGATAATTTTTAGCTCAATACAATATTGTTTAGCCCGAAGGGCGCTTATTTATGGGCGCCTTTTTTTTGGCATTTATAAAAGTCGACAAAGGCCACTTGATGCAACACTTAACGCTCTCTATAAATCACACGGCTTTATTCCGTTTTGATGAATTCAGCTCTTCTTTAATCTCACCAAAAGCATTATTAAGTAGTTCGCGAGAAATCATTGGGCGTCGCGAATAGTCGATATCGCCACCCCAAAATATTGGACGGCTATCGATGATTGTGTCCCTATAAATTTTATACCGATCAAACAGTCGAAAACCATGGCACATCAATTCGAAATGATCCTCTATGGCCTTAATCATGATATTCGCGCGTTCATACTTCGTGTCGTAATAGAAGTCTCCCAATTCATAAACATCAACAAAACTCTTGATCCAAACTATTTGAGTAAGGTCATTCTCTGATCTTTCAAGCTTCATAAAGAAGTATGAGTCGCTTAGACCCTCAAAATTCGCCTGAATCACACGAGTAACTGCTGCCAAAAGCTGCTCTTCAGACATGGGTTTATTAATAAGTTCTTCAAAGGCCATAGGGCTCTATCGGTATTTCTTTAACAATGCTAGACGGACAAAGGGCTGGCTATGCAAGGCATACCGTATCTGCCCAAAGTTTGATGTCGGCATGGGGTGTTAGGGTCGTGGTATATAAGGATTACCATCTTTTCTTTTACCTGATTCGTCCAGCCTCAAAAAATTCCCGCGTCAGCGTTTCCCTCCTGGCATAAATTCTGCTCTGTACTCGCTTCGCGAAAGTGAGGAGCAAATAAATGCAGAGCCAGTATATAATAGCCGGGTTCACGGACATAAAATCCGAATTGCGAATTAAAACTCGGACAGAAATTGATATTACTGATTTGCACCTATGGTTCACACTTCAAGATAACGTTCTATACGTGCATAATTACTCAGACCACAAGATTTGTACCGCTTTGGCTCTTTATAAACTTACAGAAAATAGTTGGAGGGTCTATTTACGGCCGGGCTGCTATGGTGAACAACTTGTAGTATTCTTAACAGCGATTACTCCCTTAAATAATCTAGCTGAAAATTTTAATCTACATTACGATCTATATGGATTTTCGCCGTTTAGACGCTTCTAAGTCCTCGGCTATTTCGGCAAAACCTTGTATCAATTCGCGCGGTAGCATCTCGAGGGCCTCGATATCCCAGGTAATACTTATTGGTCGCCCAGATGTTGCAGAATGTTCAAAAATCTTGATTTTATTGCCCAAACGAAACCCATGGCACAAAGCTGCGTAGTGACCATTTTCAAATTTAACTAGAAAACAAGCCCTGTCGTATTTTGAATCCAATAAAAAATCGCTCAAATCATACTGGTCTGTGAAACTTTTTATCCAGATTATCTCAGATTCTGTCTCTGAACTCCTATTCATTCTCATAAAAAAATACTGCTCTTGTAGACCCTCAAAATTCGCCTGAATCACACGAGTAACTGCTGCCAAAAGCTGCTCTTCAGACATGGGTTTGTTAATAAGTTCTTCAAAGGCCATAGGGCTCTATCGGCCGACTAGGGACAATGTTTGACAGACGAAAGGCTGGCCTATACATGTCTTAACGTACAAAAACTCGAAAATTGCCCTAACAAAAACAGGAGAATATACATGTCTACGGAAACTACTTTTTCAATTATTAAACCCAATGCGATCAAGAAAAATGCAATTGGCGGAATTATTAGCAAGTTTGAAGAAAATGGCCTTAAAATATCGGCTGCAAAACTTGTGCACCTTAAAAAAGCGCAGTGCGAAGAATTTTATGCTGAACACAAAGAGCGCCCGTTTTTTGGCGAACTTGTCAGCTTCATGACCTCAGGCCCGGTTATGCTAATGGCACTCACTGGTGAAAATGCAGTACTTAGAAATCGTGAAATTATGGGCGCAACAGACCCTAGCAAAGCTGCTCCGGGAACACTTCGCGCTCTATATGGTGACAACATGGGTGAAAATGCAGTTCATGGTAGCGATAGCGCAGCCAGTGCCGCTCGCGAACTCGCATTGTTTTTTAAGCCTGAGGAGTTTGTAAATAAATAAGTTGATTCGTGAATCAAACCACCACTGACCTTAAAGTCGGAGACAAAATAACTCTAACCATCGACCGCCTTTCATATGATGGCGGTCGAGGTGTCGGGCGCTTCAATAATTTTGTATTCTTTGTGCCACAAACGGCTCCAAACGAAAAAATTAAAGCCACTATTACAAAAAAAAAAAAAAATTATGGCGAGGCAAGACTTTTAGAAATTCTTGAAGCCTCTCCCTCGCGCCGAGAGGCACTCTGCCCTGTTGTCACTGAATGTGGCGGCTGCGCTTGGCAGCACATCTCATATTCAGAACAACTCAACCAAAAGCGCGACTTTATTAAGCACCATTTAAAAGCAGTGCTCCATGATCGCGTTACACTGCCACCCATATCCCCCTCTGTGGTTGAATATCGCTATCGCAACCGAGTTCAAGTTCATGCGCGAAAAAATTTTGCAAATGAAATAGAGTTTGGGTTTTTTAAAGCCGGCTCCAATTCTCTCGTACCCATTAGTGATTGCTATATTTCAGAACCTGAGCTTTTTTCGGGTTTAAAGGCTGCCCTTCAGCATGAAAACCTAACGCAAAAAAATGGGTTTCATAAATATGAATTGGCCATGAAAGGCTCCGAGCGAGTCATTCGAGATCTTTCAAAAGACGAAAGTGAATTTACCCAAATCAATTCAGCACAGAATCAAAGCATGATTCAATATGTGTTAAATGAAGTTAATCGCTTAAAACCTGAGCACATCAGTAAAATCTATGACCTCTATTGTGGCTCAGGTAATATTACAGAGCCTATGGCCAAGACCTTTGCTCCGACGCCTGTAGTTGGCGTTGAAATGACCCAAAAGGCCATCGACCGCGCTAAACTTCATGCTTCACCAAACGCAGAGTATATCGCTGGAGATGTGGCAACTTTCCTAAGTCGCCAAAAACTCCAAGCCCATACGGTTGTAACCCTTGACCCGGCGCGCGCAGGGCTAGGATCGACCACGATCTCTCAGCTCCTAAGGCTAAAGCCCGACCTTATTGTTTACATCTCTTGCTCCTTGCCATCTTTAGCTAGAGATTTACAATCCATATGCAAAAATGATTACGCTATCGACTCCGTTTGCGGTTTTGATATGTTCCCCCAAACAGAATATGTAGAAACCGTGGTGACCTTGTTGCCACGCGACATGAAGGCCTTTTGCTCACTATAAGATTGTTTGTTACTTTTTCACAATGATTGCACTCCGTTTAATTTCTATAGCTTTGGCTTTTACTTTTTTTGCCTGCTCTACTGAAAAAAAAGCAAGCGACAAAGAGAAATCACTTCTGCACTTACAAATGGGCACTTCGTATTTAATGAAGGGCAGTTACCCGCAAGCTCTTAGAGAACTTTTAGATGCTGAACGACTAGACCCTAACAATCCAACAATTCAAAATAATCTGGGTTTAGCATATCTCGTGCGAGGCAAAATAGATGAAGCTGAAGTGCGCTTCACAAAAGCTCTCTCTCTTGATTCAAAATATACAGATGCTAGAAATAATCTTGGCCGACTTTATATCGACGTCGGCTTTTTAGATAAAGCCATTATTGAACTAGAAAAGGCCGCCAGCGATTTAACCTATGAGGAGCCCGAGAAATCTTGGGCCAATTTAGGACAGGCCTATTTTTTATCTGCCCAATACGAAAAAGCTAAAATAGCATTTCACAACAGCTTGAAGGGTCGAAAAGAAAATTGTTTCACTATGAATTACTACGGCAAAACACTTTTTGAATTGAAGCAATATAAAACGGCCTCGCAAAGTCTCGATCAAGCCATTCGCCTTTGCCAAAAAACACCATTAGATGAGCCGCATTTTTACAGTGGGTTAAGTTTTTATAAACTAGGGGACTTAGAACAAGCGCGGGCTCGATTTAAAGAACTTCTTGTTCTTCATCCAAAAAGTAAATATGTACAAAAAGCAAATGAGATGCTGGAGATTATGAAATGACCACTACCAATGATTCAAATCCAGGAGAGGCGTTTCGTCTCAATCGAGAAAAATTAGGCCTTTCAATAGGCGATGTTGCGCTTGCAACAAAAATTAATCCGAGAATTCTGAAGGCCTTAGAAGAGGGTGATCGAGAGGGCCTACCGGCACATTCTTTTGCCCGAGGATTTATTCGGTCTTATTCTGCATATTTAAAAATTGAAGCACAACCGATACTCGATGCTTATAATCTTGTTGATGGCGTTGCCAATCCCAACATCAATACAAATATGGATCTTGCCTCAATCGAGTCAGATAAATCAGCTTCAACGATTAGCGCTGAAGAAAAGAAAACTACTGATAAAAATGACAAGGTTTCTACTCCCAACGTAGCCCCAGCACAGAATAGTGCTCCTGAGAGCAAGCGCGAAGTGCCTATGATTGGCGACAGCTCGGTTGCCTCAAAAGTATTCTTAATTGGGGGGCTGATTTTTATCATCGTAATAGTCCTCGGCGTTAAGAGTTTGTTTGATAAATATGAAAATGAAAGAATCGTCGACCCCGCCATAACAGTAAGTGGTGAGGTTGAGTTACCCGAAGCAGGTAGTAAAGCCGACGCCACCACGCCACCAGAAACAACTACCAAAGCTAGCGCAGCTCTCGAGACAACCGAAAGCTCCAGCACACCAACTCCTGCTCAAGAGGCAGATAAACCGGCAACACCTGAAGCCGTTAAGCCAGCAGAAGACACTGTTGAAATAAAAAATAAAGAAATTAAGCCCGAAGAGAAAAAAGCAGATGCACAAAAAACTAATGATCAGAACTTTGGCGATCCAAAGAAGATTGAGGAGCCCAAAAAGGTTGAACCTAAAGTTGCTGAGTCTAAAGTTGCTGAGTCTAAAGTTGTTGAACCCAAAAAAACAGCGACTACACCGGCGCAGCCACAGGAAGTTATTTTAGAGGCACTCGATACTGTCGAAGTCACAATCACTGTTGACGGCACTGATTCTAAAAAAATAAAGCTTAAACCAGAAACTGTTCACACTATAAAAGCAAATGCAACTATCGAACTAAACATTAAGGATGGCGGCATGATTAATATAATTTATAACGGACGTGATCGCGGGGTTCCCGGCGATCTTGGTAAGCCTATTAAAGTGAAGTTCCCATAGATTAATGCGTAAGATAATTTTTGGCTTCTTGTTTATTGGTTTTTTTAATTTAGCTTATGGTTTTTTTGTCAGCTTTTGGCGACCACCTGTATATTCGAAAATTATCACTCATGCAGCAAGCTCTCAGTTTTATGATTATGCAGGAGCATTTAATGTAAAAACAAATAAAAGTAGCGGCAGCGGTGACCTTGATGAAATAACAGCCGCCGCTCATAATTCAGGGCTTGCCTTTGTTATCCTCACCGACTTCAATAATTTTTCAGTTGATCCAAAAGACCGACCTTATGTGAATAACGTATTTGTATTTAATGGCGGCGAGTACAGTTACTTGGATTCTCGAATATATAATTTTGATATGCAAACTACTGATCACCTGCAGGGGCCTGGGCGATCACAAATCGCATTTGCAGATTTACTTAGTCAACCCTCAACGGGAAAGCCCGAAGGACTATTTATTTTGTCTCAACCACTAGCCGGTGGGTTTTCAAACGCCGATCAATCTTCGGCTGGTGTTGACGGAATAGAAATCGTAAACCTCAAGCAGATCTGGCGACACACTTGGCTACATTCTAAACTCTCATTTTTCTGGAATGTTTTTGTATACCCCTTTAACTCAAATTTAGCCTTTGTGCGTATGCTCGCTGAAGCTGATGAAGACGCCATTGCAGTTTGGGACAAGCTCAATCAAAAACGACCCACACATGGGTATTTTGGTAATGCCGCTGAAGCCAAAATGCGACTCCCGGGCGATCTGTATATTAAATTTCCCTCATACGAAACTCTTTTCTCTATTGCTAAAAATCATATTTTGCTGCGCTCTGAGCTGACCGGCAACCTCGCGCATGACAGGAAGAAAATTTCTGAGGCATTACATAAAGGTCAATTCTATATGAGTCTTGATATTCTTCATAACCCCGTAGGTTTTTCTTCTTATGTCACAGACGAAAATGGTGAACAATATCTGCCCGGATCTGAGCTCCCCTATCACCCCGGGCAAGAATTTATCATTAAACTGCCTGAAAAACCCGAGCTACAATTTGAGACCGTCATCTATAAAAATGGAGAAAAAATAGCAACCTCCACTTCAGCTAGTACGACATTTACACTTCACAGCCCAGGAATTTACCGCGCTGCTGTAAAACTCAAAGTCCCTCTTCCACCACCTGAGGGCAAGAAGTGGCTGAATTGGATATTAACCAATCCTATATATTTAAATTAGCCCACCGTCTTATTTATTTTGAATTCAGCGAGTTTCTAGCTTAAGAAATATGTATGCGATTTATTAGTTTTGACTTAGAAACCACTGGGTTTATTGCCGGCGTCGACAAAATTGTTGAAGTTGGTGCTGTACGCTATGTTGACGGCAATGTTGATTCTGTCTTTTCAACTCTCGTAGACCCCCAAATGCCTATTCCAGAAGCAGCATCTCGAGTAAACGGAATCTCAAATGACATGGTTCAGGGCAAACCTACAATTGATAAGTTGCTTGAGGCCTTTGCAGACTTTTGCGCTGACGATGTACTCGTCGCCCACAATGCTAATTTTGATTTTCAGTTTTTAGTGTCAGATATTGTTCGTCTTGAATCTCGGGCGCCCAGCGGCGCCGTCTTAGATACATGTAATATCGCGAGAAAAATTATACCTGGCTTACCAAATTATAAACTTGGCACGCTTGTTCAACACCTACAAATTGAATCTTCAAATTTTCATAGGGCTGAAGAAGATGCTAAATATTGTGGAGAGCTTTTTCTTAAGTTAATTCAAAAAATGTCTGGGGGCTTAATAATGCCTCCAATTGAAAACCTGGTGTCTTTGTCAGGCAAAACTGAACTTAAATTTCCGCAAATAACGCCGAAGCCTAAACAGCTTGGCTTATTCGATATGGTCTAAATTCGCATCCAATTTATTTAATACCAAGCTCTATGGGCAATCGGCATTCTTCGACCTTGCCCAAAAGAGTGTTCTCTCACTTTTAGAATTGGTGGAGACTGCCATCTTTTAAATTCACTTCGCATTAACATCGAGAGTAAAAATTTGTCCGAAGACGTTTTTGGCGTTGAGCCCTTTTCGACTAAGCGAACAACACTCTCATCCAGTAAAGCGTAAGACGGCAAAGTATCTTGGTCTTTCTGATTAGGTCGAAGCTCT
>JAGRAK010000042.1 GCA_020434645.1 Bdellovibrionales bacterium
CATGTCTGGATATTTTTTGACAATGGTGCCTTCTTCACCAAAGAAAACCTTTTTTACCATCCAAAGCATATAGGCAGCACCCAAGATCACACCAAGCACGGCCACTGATCCCACGTAAGGTGAGGCCTGAAAGGTTCCAAAAAGAATTAAAAATTCCCCAACAAAACCATTCGTCATAGGAACAGCAATACTTGAAAAGGTGATAATTAAAAAGGAGATTGCATAAATAGGAAGGGCTTTCGCTAACCCACCGTAGGCTGCAATTTCTCGGGAGTGAGTTCTTTCATAAATGACTCCTACTAAAAGGAAGAGGGCTCCTGTGCTAATCCCATGGGCAAGCATTTGGAACAGACTTCCCTGCAAACCCATCATATTCATGGCGAATAACCCAAGGATGACATAGCCC
Source organism: Bdellovibrionales bacterium (assembly GCA_020434645.1). Taxonomy (GTDB): domain Bacteria; phylum Bdellovibrionota; class Bdellovibrionia; order Bdellovibrionales; family UBA1609; genus RBG-16-40-8. Next base: position 407 of record JAGRAK010000042.1, read on the forward strand.
ATATGGGAGACCGAGGAGTAAGCCACAAGTTTTTTCATATCCACCTGAACCATGGCTACCAAAGCTCCGTAAATGATTCCCACTAAACCAAGCGCCATAAAAAGCGGTGTATACTCGGCAACTGACTCGGGGAAAACAGGAAGAACAAATCTTAAAAAACCATAAGTCCCCATTTTTAACATCACACCAGCCAAGATCATCGACCCGCCCGTAGGTGCTTGCACGTGGGCATCCGGCAACCATGTGTGAAAAGGAAACATCGGCACCTTAATGGCAAAGGCTAAACAAAAAATAAAAAAGAGTACATTTTGTGGATTAAGAAGCCGTCCACTGACAAAGGGAAGATCTAATTTATAAAAATCAAGAACGCTCGCGCTGATCTGTCCCAGCTGAGTGTCACACTGAAAGATCAAGTAGATAATACCAGCGAGCATCAGCAAAGACCCGGCCATAGTATAAATAAAAAACTTCAGTGTGGCATAAATCCTATTTTCACCACCCCAAATTCCCACAATGAAGTACATCGGGATTAAGGAGAGTTCGAAAAATATATAGAATAGAATGGAGTCAAATGCGAGGAAAGAGCCAATCATAGCCGATTCGAGGACAAGCATGGAGATATGAAAGGCCTTCTCTTGTTTAACAATACTACTCCAGCTACCGGCAATCACGATAGGAGTTAAAAATGTGGTCAGTAATACTAACCAAAAGGAGATCCCATCAATACCCAAAAAGTAAGTCACTCCCAGTTCTGGCATCCAGGTCAATCGCTCTACCATCTGTAAATTGGCAGTATCAGGATTGAAAAACTGCAACAAAGAAAGAGAAAATAAAAAATGAATTATGGAAAGACCAAGTGTTGCCTTCTTAACAGCCTTTTCAGGAAGACCCGCCACAAAGAGGGCATAAACCATAGGTAAAAATACAATTAAAGATAAAACCATCAACTACCTCGCCATCAAAAAGAAAAGGCTAACCACAACACCAATCAAAATATAAAGAGCATAAACTTGCATATTTCCAGACTGAACCATGCGCAATCCACCACCAGCATTTTTAAAAAGATCAGAAATGCTATAGGTCGCACGATCAATCAGTTTTACATCGACATCAGCCCATAAGTGTCGACTCAAGCGAACCAAAGGGTTGATAATGAATTTGAAATAACCTTCATCAACCCAATACTTATTGGCAACAAGGTCGTAAAGGCCTTTGACCCTAGCTTGGGCCTTTTGTGGAAGGCTCGGATCAACAACATAAAAGCGGTAGGCCATAAAGGCACTAGCAAAAACCAGGACTAGGGAAACACCCATCAATCCAAACTCCATACCAAGGGAGCCATGGCCCATTTCTAATTTGCCCATGAGTGGATGAATCCACTGATCTAAAAAATTATGGGGATGGCCAGGTAAAACCGAGCCCAAACCATGGGGAACACAAAGCCAGCCCGCAAAAACGGAAAGAAAACCAAGAACAATCAACGGGATAGTCATGGTCACTGGCGACTCATGGGGATGAATGCTTTCAGGCACACGAGATTTTCCCCAAAAAGTCATGGCCATTAAGCGGGTCATATAGAATGCAGTAAACATAGCTGCGATCACGCCAACCACCCACAATAGCCAGTGCCCACGAGGGGAGTGAAAGGACATCCATAAAATTTCATCTTTGGAAAAGAACCCTGAAAAGAAAGGAAAGCCAATGATCGCCAACCAACCACACACAAAAGTGGCGTGTGTGATGGGCATATATTTTTTGAGTCCACCCATTTTGCGCATGTCTTGCTCTTCGTGCATGGCATGAATGACAGACCCCGAACCTAAGAACATTAAGGCTTTAAAAAATGCGTGGGTCATCAAATGGGCAAGACCTGCACCAAAAGCGCCAACACCCACAGCTAAAAACATATAACCCAGTTGCGAAACGGTGGAATATGCTAACACCTTTTTAATATCATTCTGCGCAAGCCCAATAGTGGCTGCCATTAGAGCTGTCAACGCACCGACAATGGCGACGATCATCATAGCATTCGGCGCGGCAAGAAAAAGAACATTCATGCGAATGATCATGTAAACACCGGCTGTCACCATGGTCGCGGCGTGGATGAGAGCCGACACAGGAGTCGGACCCGCCATTGCATCGGGAAGCCAAACATAAAGAGGGATCTGTGCTGATTTCCCCATAGCACCAATAAATAGAAATAAGCAGGCCAGTGTAATTGGCGAAGTCCAACCCGTCAGCGGCTCTGCTGGGACCGATGAGGCAATTTCTGTGAATGTGACTGTGCCAAAGGTTAAAAATATTGTGAAAATCCCCAGCAAGAAACCCGCATCACCAATACGGTTGGTAATAAAGGCCTTCATGCCCGCAGCGGCCTTTTTCTTTATCTTTAAACCAGAAGCCAATTAATAAATAAGAGCAGAGCCCAACGCCCTCCCACCCGACGAACATAACGAGCAAGTTCGCTCCGAGTACTAATAAAAGCATATTGAAGACGAAAAAATTTAAATATGCGAAATACTTAGAGGGCCTTTCGTCATGAGACATATATCCAATACTAAAAATATGAATCAACGATCCGACGCCCGTGATCACTAATATCATTATGGCGCTTATTTGATCTACCACGAATGCCGCATTGACCTCCAGCTGACCAACCGCTATCCAAGAGAAAAAGTCAGCCTTCAAAATTCGCGCCTCTTCTGGCAGGCCTGCTAGTTTAAAGAATAGAGTTACTGAACATAAAAATGAAATAACGATGGCCATACTCGCAACTGTTCCGGCGAGTACTCCATTTTGATTACGGAATCGTATTCCATTAAACATAGCCCCTATTAAAGGAGACAAAATTAATACGAGTATAAGTGTTGATGATGACATCTCAGCCCTTTAGCTGTTCAAACAGCTTAATGTTCAAGTTCTTATATTTTTTAAATATCGCTACAGCTAGTGCCAACCCCACTCCGGCTTCAGCAGCGGCAATGGTCATTACAAAAAATACCAATATATTACCGGTTACATCGTGCTTAAGTTGCGAGAATGCGACAAATGTTAAGTTCACTCCGTTTAACATCAATTCAATTCCCATCAACATAACTATGATATTTTTTCGAAGCAGTACGCAAAGCATTCCTATGCAAAACAATATTACCGACACCGCCAAATAATGATTCAACGATATGTTGGCTGCGTTTATCACACTAATCTCTGGCATGTGTTCCACCTTTTGTGCGAGATACTGCCACTACACCGATGGCAATGACCAATAGTAAGATCCCCAAAATTTCAAAAGCAAAGAGGTATTGTGTAAATAACTTGATGGCCATTAGTTTAACATTTGCCATTTGGTCTTCTGCTGTTTGAAGCAGGCTCGATTTCGCAGAGCCTGAAATCGATATTTTAATAGCCCATGAAATCACTCCTGTAAAAATCACGCCGCAAAATATTTTCAGAAAAGTGCTGATTGTACCACTCGCCATAGACTCTGGTTGATGTTCTAAATCGAATAACATTAAAACCATGACGAAAAGAACCATGACGGCTCCGGCGTATACAATCAACTGAACGCTCGCAATAAAATAGGCTTCCAATTGAATGTACATGAATCCAAGACTGATCATGGTTATAGCCAACGAGAGCGCTGAGTAAATTGGGTTCGGCAGCAAGAGCACCGCCGATGCTCCAGAAATTATAACAAGAGTTAGTACATAAAAAATGATTGTAGATATATCCATTATTGCATCCTCGCCAGCACAATGATTGCTGCTGTTACAATTGTATTGCCCAGCGCCCATGGGAGCATTGTCTTCCATCCCAAATCCATGAGTTGATCATAACGAAATCGAGGAAGAGTCCAGCGAACCCACACAAATACCCACAAAAAGAACAAGACCTTCAGTAAAAACACAACATGAAGAGACAGTGCGGTGACTAGGCTTGCCATTGAAGAATTCAAACCGACTGACAAAAAGAAGTTGTTCACAGATTCAACGGAGACAAGCGGAATATGGTATCCACCAAAATAAAAGACAACCAGTAGTGCCGACCCCACCATCATGTGGCCATATTCTCCAATGTAAAACATAAGCATCTTGAGGCCACCATATTCAGTATGGTAACCGGCCACCAATTCACCTTCGGCTTCGGGCAAATCAAATGGAAGTCGATTCGTCTCTGCAAATATCGCCGCAAAATATATAATTGCACCTACGGGTTGATAAAATATTCCCCAATTAGGCAAAAATGGAACAGCTATATCTCTGCCCAGAAAAGCAAATGAAAGTGGTCCCGTTTGCTGACTGAGCATACTGGTGAAATCAAAAGTTCCGTATAGTAAAATGGCTCCCACAAGCGCAAGTCCAAGAGCTAACTCGTAGCTAATGGCTTGAGCACTAGCCCTCACTGCGCCCATCAACGAGTACTTATTTGTTGATCCCCACCCCGCCATAAGCAGGGCATAAGCTGCGAGTGATGAAACTCCCAAAACAAATACTATACCCACTCCGAAATGAAAACTTTGTCCAACAAAAACGTAATCTCCCCAATGCACATCAGGCGCCAACGGAATAGACCCGAATGCAAGAGCTGCAGGCACTAGCGCAATCACAGGGGCTGCGTAAAAAATAAAAAATCGGCTTTTTGAAGGAGAAAATTCTTCCTTACCAAGAAATTTGACAGCGTCAGCAAGAAGTTGGGTCAATCCGAGTGGACCCACCCTGTTCGGCCCTAAACGACTTTGAATAAAAGCAGATCCTCGTCTCTCAACCCACACAAGAATTGGAACAAGCTGAACCATCATCACAAATATGACGAGAAGTTTGATTGTATTTACAGTTGTTTCAAATAAATCTGATCCCATAATAATTTATTCCCATTCAAGAGCTTTAGATTTAATTTCCCAAAAAAGCCCATATATAAAGATAAGTAGAAAGAAACCCATCGTACCTAGAATATAAAGACCATGGCCGTCTTTAACAAAATCGACAAATGCCGTCGCCCACGGATACATGAATATAATTTCGATATCGAAAAGAATAAACAATATGGCTGTTAGATAAAATTTTACTGAAATTTTTGAATTGCCCGTCACCTGTTCGGGGAGACCGCACTCATAAGTTTCTGATTTAACAGCACTTGCCTTCGGCTTTTGACCCAATCCAACCTTAGCTAAAAGTGGTGTCACCAATAATAAAACCGTACCGAAAATTAAAATGAACACTAATAGAAAAAGCACTGCGAACAACGGCATCATATGAAAATCCTGTTGCAAAACGAGATGTTATCTCTAAATTAATTAATCCATCTAGTTATATAAAGTGTTGGCTTTATATCCAACAAAATTTGTTCTCTTGAAATATGCCGCGCTGGGTTAACGCTGCCAGTTCATTCAGTTTTTGGTAGTGTGCCCGCTATGAATGTGGCGGCAGAGCCAATTCCTCTCGCGCTACTCGGGCGCCTGACGAAATCATTAGAATTTTCATCCCCACCCATTAAACTTGTGGGCTTGCATTCCTGCGCCCCGCTTGCATTGTATTTGTCTCAATCACAACACACTCGACTCGGCAAGCAACCTCATGTTGTTGTAACTCCTGATTTGGCTTCAGGTGAAAAGTTTATTGAATCCCTTCATTTTTTTGATCCGAACTTGCGAGCCACGCTGCTCCCACCCTTTGATGTCAGTATTTACTCTAATCTGTACCCAAACCATCGCATCATATCAAAACGAATAAGCTGGCTTTATCAAGCGCACAACGCGTTACCCGGCCAAATATTTGTGACATCTGTTGAGGCCTTACTGCAGAAAACTCTACCGTATTCTGAATTTGTTAAAAAAACTCTCATCATAAAAAAGAATTCTGAATTACCAAATTCGTTCATTCAGTTTTTAAATTCACTTGGATATTCCGCAACTCCAACTACAGAAGATGTCGGAACTTACTCACAGCGGGGCGGAATTCTCGATATTTTCTCACCAGGGTGTGAGGAGCCTTATCGTCTCGAATTATTTGGCGATACCGTTGAGTCTATTCGAACTTATAACCCTGTTACACAAATCAGCACAGAAGAAGTCAACTCATGCGTTATCCTCCCCGCACGCGAAGCTCTTTACACCGATGATAATCGTCAAAAAATTTCTACGTCTATTCAACGTGCTGTCGAAGGAAGAAATGTACCTAAAGATGAACTTCAAGATATCTTAAGATCTATATCTCAAGGCCTGCCTTTTTATGGTCTAGATTTTCTTTTGCCGTATTTTTACGACAAGCTTGATAGTCCCCTAGATTATTTCTCTTCACCCGTAGACCTTTGGTTTTTTGATCATATTGAATGTGTTCGTATCGCAGATCAGCTCCACCAAGATTTAAAATCTAATTATCATCAAGCTGAGAAACAAGTTCTTCGCATAAAATATTCAGACCTTTACTCCAACCTAGACAGCTTAACTCCTCCAGAAGATAGCGCTGTCGTATGGGCTGATCAAATTGAGGTTTCAGGTGACGCAATTGCTACCGATGATATCTGCGAGATCAAATCGTTTAGTGTTTCAGAATTTGTCGCTGGTATTTCTTCAGCATCACGCGACAACGAGACGCTATCTCTATATTTAAAAGACAAAATCGGACGATGGCGGGCACAAGGGTATTCAGTTATTATAAGTGCACAGAGCCACACGGTTGCTGAACGCGTAAAATTAATATTCGAACGCGCTGATTTTATTCCTATAATCATCGGTGAAGACCATATTAACCTGGCTGAAATCATATCTGAACAAAACAAAGACCCAGGCCATCTACACATTGTTTTAAGATCGATTCCTGAGCCGTTTAGACTTCCTGATGAACATCTCGTTTTTCTTCGCGATGAAGATATTTTGGGCAAGAGAAAGGTTCACCGCCAAGTCAAAAGTGAGTCACTTGCACTTGAAAAGTCTGAGGCCTTAAGTTTTGGCGATCTTCAAATTGGCGATTTGGTCGTACATAGAGTTCACGGAATTGGCATCTATGAAGGTCTTAAGCCCATGCAAATTGACGGGGCTGATTCTGAATTTATAGAACTCAGCTATAAAGGCGGCGACCGCTTATATATTCCTGTTTATCGAATTGGCCAGATTCACAAATATACTGGGCCTACTTCTCTTAGCTTAGTCGATAAGCTAGGGGGATCTGGCTGGGCTAAAACTAAAATTAAAGTTCGCAATCAAGTTCGAGATGTCGCAGACAAATTGCTTCGCCTATATGCAAAGCGCTCACAAGAAACACGCCCACCGTTTTCTGCCATAAATGAAGATTTTGCTAAATTTGAAAACTCTTTTCCCTACCAAGAAACTGAAGATCAGTTGCGTGCAATTCACGATGTCCTTGGCAACATGTGTTCAGATCATCCCATGGATAGGCTGGTTTGCGGTGATGTTGGCTTCGGTAAAACAGAAGTCGCTATGCGGGCAACATTTAAAGCCGTACAAGATGGTTTTCAAGTTGCTATTATTGCACCCACTACTATCTTAACTCATCAGCATTTTGAAAATTTTAAACGGCGCTTTGCTTCTTGGCCAATTGAGGTTCGTTCTTTAAATCGTTTTGTTGCCGCTACTGATGTTAAAAAAACTCTGGCCGGGCTAGCCGCTGGAACTGTTGATATTGTTATCGGAACACATCGTCTACTAAGCAAAGATATTGCCTTTAAAAACTTAGGATTATTAATTATCGATGAAGAACAAAAGTTTGGAGTTATTCATAAAGAAAAATTACGCCAACTTCGCACCAGTGTAGACACACTAGCTCTATCTGCGACTCCTATTCCGCGCTCACTTAATATGAGCTTAGTTGGTATGCGCGACCTCAGTATCATCAATACGCCACCTGAAGATAGACTTCCTACCCGAACATTTGTTTGTAAGTTTGATAAAGAAACCATTCGAAAAGCTATTGAAAGCGAAATAGGTCGAGCAGGACAGACTTTCTTTTTACACAATCGAGTTCAATCTATTGATGAAATGGCGGCTCAGATTAGAAGTATTGTCCCCTCAGCGAGAATTGCCGTGGCGCACGGGCAAATGGATGAAGATTTGTTAGAAAAAACTATGTTGAGATTCTACCACCATGAACTTGATGTTTTAGTCTGCACAGCCATTATTGAATCCGGTATGGATATTCCACGAGCCAACACAATTTTTATTGATCAAGCTCATACCTTTGGTGTCAGTCAGCTTTATCAACTTCGTGGGCGGGTTGGGCGCAGCAAAGAGCGCGCATATTGTTATTTACTTGTACCACCAGATAAGCGCCTCGACTCTACAGCTCAAGAACGCCTCAAAATTATTCAAGAAAATACAGCCCTAGGAAGTGGGCTGCGCGTAGCTCAATACGACTTAGAACTTCGTGGTGCAGGCGACATCCTCGGAGAAAATCAATCTGGCCACATTAATGCAGTTGGATATGATTTATATATTGAGCTACTTGAAGAAGCCATTGCTGAACAGCGTGGTGACGAGATTACTGATAATGAAATAGAACCTGAAATTAATTTGCGCGTTCCTGCTCTTCTGCCAGATAAATACATACCTGACTTACGCATGCGACTTTATTATTATAAAACCTTATCTAATGTTCGTTCAGTTGAAGATATAGATAAAATCGAAACTGAGCTGCACGATCAGTTTGGATCGCCGCCTGAGCCTGTCATGAATCTACTTGGTCTCATGTTAATTCGTAAATTATGTCGTGATCTCGGGGTAAAAGATGTCAGCGCCGGCAAAAATGTAATCTCGCTCACATTTACCCCGCAAACTCGTCTACCAACTGACGAAGTTATTCGTTTAACAGCACGTGAAAACAAAAAATATTCTATCGCGCCTGACCAACGTTTAAAAGTACGAATGAATGATGTGGCATGGCCGAGAGTAATTGAAGAAATGGAATATTTAATTTCATTGTGCCCGAAGAAGATTTCTAAATAATTGCATCACTATAAAACAGCCGATTAATAAAATTTTTATTTATTATTCGAGATAATTTTAAAATATTTAAAACTCTAGATTAAGACCAAAATTAAGATCAAAATTAGTCGAAAAATCAGGATCATTTTCAGCACTAGACGCCAAGTAGCTTCGTGCCTCTGCAAATACATATGTATTTTCAATACCTGATTCTGTGTAGGCTTCGACGGCGGCAGACCTATCTAGCCAGCTCAATTGAAACAGCGCGCCTACGCCGAAATACCCCGCCGCACCAGTTGTTCCATTAAAACTTACGCCCGGTTGGGTCTCATTATAAAGAGCTGTATACACCCCACCAAAAGCATATGGCGCTATAATTGGTTCATGCATAAAGTTGTCCGCAACAAATTTCACGCCCGCTCTTATGAGCTGAACGTTCAGTTTTGCTGTTCCGATCTGGGCGGTGTCGTCAGCATCATTAGTATAGGTACCATATCCGATTTCTCCGCCAAGTGAACCCAATTGAAAATTCCATTTATATGTGTAACTCACTTCAATCATGGGAGCGCTGCCGTAAAGATCTTCAAAACTCGAAGTTCCTAGATCATAATCTGAATCATAGCTTGTAGGATTGAATAAGCTATACGTAATGGCAAACATATGCCCCCATCGCGGACGCCTGATTTTATAAGGAACAAGTGCATAAAGTGATATTAAATCACTTGGTAAAATATTATTTGGCTCCACTTCTACTAAATTGCGATTTTCCATTTCTTCAGGTGTAATTGGTTTTTCAAGCAACTGCCGCTCTTCACGTTCTCGATTGAGGAGATACTCCTTAACTTTTACGTCACGCTCTTTGTCTTTAATCGCCTCTTCTTCTATTCGCTTTATGTTTTGAGCACTAACTTGCGCAACCAGTGAAAGTTGCATAGTTAAAATAAAAAAACATATTTGCATGAAATATTTAAAACCATTCAATAAATTCATATGTTTAAATTATATACAGACAAGGA
>JAGRAK010000043.1:0-4508 GCA_020434645.1 Bdellovibrionales bacterium
ATCTTCAACATTAGAAATTTTCGCAACTCTCCGAGCGGCTTCAGCCTCTAACGAGGCTCGCATAAGACACTTAGCCTCTTCGCGCAGACGTTTCACACTGGAACGATTTTTTTTGAGATCAATATTTTTTTGTGCACTCGAAATGGCTTGTGCTACTTGCGAAAGACCTTCGCGCTTTAATGCAGACGCGAGTAAAACCTCAACGCCACGAGAAGAACTTGCGGAGTCTGTAGTGTCAGAAGAACTTGCGGAACTTAAAGACTCAGACTCAGACTCAGACTCAGACTCAGACTCAGACTCAAACTCAGCTACCGGCGCAGACATCGCAACCGACGCTTCAATCTCGCGCTTTAATGCTTCGGCACCTGGGCGATCACTTTTGTTCACCACAAACAAATCGGCAATTTCGATGATACCGGCCTTCATCGCTTGAATCGAATCGCCCGACTCTGGCACTAAAACCACCGTCACAAAATCGGCCACATTCATAATTTCAACTTCGACTTGGCCAACGCCGACGGTTTCAATGAGAACTAAATCAAATCCGCAAATATCAAACGCCCTAAGCATTAAATAAGCCGAGGCGCTCAAGCCACCCAAACTGCCGCGCGTACCGAGTGAGCGAATAAAAATATTTTCTTTGAGCGCATGATCTGAATAGCGAATGCGATCACCCAAAATTGCGCCATGGGTAATTGGGCTCGAAGGATCAACAGCGAGCACTCCGATTTTTGGCTGACAAACATCGCTAGATTTTTGAACACCATCAGAACGCTGAACACGCGACTGAACTCCTACACCACTCGAGCTCAACTCCCCTAAAAGCTCAGATATCAAAGTCGATTTACCTGCACCCGGAGGACCTGTGATTCCCACTCGAAATGCGGGATCAGAGGCATTTAATAGCTCCTGAGCAGCAAGTGACGATGGCCCAAGGCGCTCAATCTCTGTTAAAAGCCGGGCAAATGCCGCCATATCCCCTGATTGAGCTTCTGTTATTAGTGCTTTTAGTCGATTTTGAGCCAATTTTTGCCTCTTTATTGTCACTCTGAATGTAACCCCTGCTAACGCCTTAACTACCTGAAAATCTTAGGTTTTTATTAGGCCTTTGTCTACCTGTCACAGATATTGTCAGTTCCATTTTTGGCACCTCCCAATGGCAGTACAATTACCCAATAATTTCGTGAGGTTATGAAGGCGCCCCAGGCATGCTTTATGCCTTATAGAAGAGTTAAGGAGACAAGATAAAATGATAAAAAGTAAACATATCACCATATTCATTGTCATACTGATCTGCGGACTGATTGTTGAGGGGCTAAAAGGCGTTAAAGGACTCGACTCAAGCAAATCCGATAGCATGTCAGGATTTTCACTTCAAGAAATGGATACAAAGCCATTTTATGTTTCACAACACGATAAAAATTCTTCTGGCAGCAGAGTCGATGCTCAAGGCGGACGCACACGCGGAGGATTTAAACTGAGCGCCACTCAAGCTGATCTTACTAAAAATATTTTATCTAAAACAAATAGCGTGGCAGCAGCTGATGGCGATGCAAAAACTGATGCTGAAAAGAAAAAGAAAAAAAAGAAAAAGAAAAAAGTTGCGAAAAACAGAAGACTGTTTAAACCACAAATTATCGCTGAGAAAAATACTGAAACAAAAAAAGATGGAGTTCACGAGTCAGATGCCTCTAAAGCATCTCAATTTGTGTCTCAATTTAATCCCAATGCTCAACCTGAAAACGCATTGCCAATTTCATACGATGACTGGGCAAAACTTATACTCGGCCGACCACAACCCGACAACGTGGCCAAGTTGATTGAGTATTACAGCAACAACATGGTGAGCGCTGATATTTTTTATAGCATTCTCAGTGCGATGCTCGAAGAGTCTGACCAAGAACAACATAAACTGGCCGTATTCGCTGCCGGTAATGTACCCAATGCTTTGAGCTTTATATTTTTAGTGCAGGTTTTAAAAACAGACTCACAAGGCTCTCCGGCTTCTATTAAGGCTGTTGAACAAATCACAAGCTATCAAACCTTACATAACGTGGTTCATTTGAAATCAGTTTTAAGCTCTCCACTTGCTGATATCAATGTTGTGCAAATGGCGGTTAATGCTCTAGACAAAGCCACACAACAGTTACTTGAAAACCGAACTCCAGCAGAAGATTATAGAGCCCCCTCAGCACAAGATGGCAACATATTAACAGGAGCTGACCAAGCCAGTGCGACTACTGACGCAAACAATGAGGCCAAATCTGAGGCAGCAAAGCAAATTAATATTAGAAAAACATTTACTGGTTTTGAGCCAGTACTTGTGCAAGTTATTCAGACTTACCAAGCTCACCCCTCAATAACAGAACCTGCCCAAAGGTCTTTGACACGCATACAAAAACTCACAGTTGTTCTTGCGGACATGAACGGTTAATCTTAATGGGTGAAAGCACTCATTAAGATTAATTTAATTCTCAAAACCGCCATACTTCTGCAAGCCCTCTTACTTGCTAGCAGTGGACTAGCGATTGAAATACCAGCAAATCTCAGTCGACCTGATCTCGATGAAGTGGTTCAAATTTTAGGCTTCAATACCGGAACAAAATTCTTAAGCAATCCCTACCCTCTTGGCGGATATTCTGGCTTTGAAGTCGGGCTCTCAACCGAGTTTGTCAATAGCACAGATCTATCACGACTTGGCGCCGGCACTCCTAAACAATCTAGCTTTCAATACAATCGAATTTCTTTTGGAAAGGGCCTCTACAACAACACTGATTTATTTTTGCAGTTTATTCCGTTTTCGAGTTCAAATGAAATTTCAGAATATGGCGGACTATTTAAATGGAATTTCTATCAAGCTCGCTACCTGCCATTTTCAATTTCATTTCTTGGTCATTACAGCACAATAAATATTCAAGATTCATTTATTAACGAGTCCCTTGGCTATGATCTCCTCGGCGGCATCAATCTCAGCTCATTTGCACTTTATTTTGGCGCTGGCGAACAAAAGGCGCGCAGTACTTTTGCACGAAATGTTTTAGATACTGGTGACCCGAACATTTCTAGTGGCATGAATTCGACAGGAACATTCGTCACACGAGCCACTCAAATACACTCTTTTGTCGGGTTACATGTGAATGTGGCCAATGTGTTTTTGGCTGCCCAAATTGATCGGTATGAGCAGCCCGTTTACAGCGCAAAACTGGGTCTGCGCTTTTAGGTCATCACTTTATAAGACAACTAAAATCAGAAAAAATATTCTAGTATATAAAAATCGCGCCCAATGAAATTGAACTCATTGAAGTGTCTTTGGCTATATCTGACAAGCCATACTCGTAAGAAACTTCACCGGACCAATTGGGGTGAAACTTAGCATTTAAGCCAATAGTCGCAGCAGTGTGAAAGCTTTCAATATCATCTGAAACCGTATTGCAAATAGTGGCATCGCCCGTGCAATCATCTGAAACCTTAAGCGCAAACACAGCCCCACCGAACATACTCAGCATATCGTTGAATGAATACATTAATGTGACCGGTACATCAATTGTGGCAATAGTGAGTTCTAAATTTGGGGTGGTCTTAATTTCGGTCGCACGACTTGCATAGTAAGCACCCGTGCGAAATAACATGCCGCCCATTTCACCGATGGCCACTACACCACCCATAAAACCAGTTTTAGTTTTAAAATCTGTTCCGGCAGTAGAATCATCTTTAAATGTCGCATTTTTCATTCCGAACAAAACGCCGACATCAGTGCCGCCGGCAGCATGTGCCGAACAAAAAGAAAACATTATTAGGCCAAGTATAATTGTCTGAATTGATTTCATGTTGGAACCCCTCATTTTTTGTAAAACATTTTTATTCATTCATACATTCAATATTTATATTCCAACTCTCATATCTTAAATATTAGAAATATAAATATTGAACATATGATAGGCGTGAAATAAAAAATGTAAAGGCTATTTCATTTTTTCGACTAGCAAAGTCGTAGAGCGACCGTGAACGAATTGCAGCGAGCGCACATCTCCACCATAAGATAGCACAAATTGGGCTCCCACTATCTTATCTATTGGCCAGTCGCCACCTTTGACAAGAATATCTGGTCGGATTTTGTGAATTAAGTTTTCAGGGGTATCTTCAAAAAATAATGTCGTAAAATCAACACTGACAAGGCTCGCCAGTATTTCAGCACGATCGGCCTCACTTTGCAGTGGTCGCTCCTCGCCTTTTAATCTTTTCACGCTGCTATCAGAGTTTAAACCGACAACTAAAATATCTCCTTGAGCGCGTGCTTCAGCTAAATAGCGAACATGCCCGATATGCAAAAGATCAAAACAACCATTAGTGAAAACGACTTTTTTATCTTGTCGCGCCTTTTTAAGGGGCGCGATCAAGTCATCTGAATTTAAATAGAAATGTCCCAAGGTTTAAATATTGCGTCGGTAAAGTTGGAGTCCAGTGAATTTTGCGGCGATATCTCTTCTGAACAAAAATGAAAGTAACGG
>JAGRAK010000043.1:4518-10280 GCA_020434645.1 Bdellovibrionales bacterium
TTAATAAATTTAGAATTGAGCGCCAAAGTACCTGCGCCGGGTAACGCGCGAGAGTGAGCTGCTCATCTTTGCCAAGTTGCAAATCGAAAGTCCACTCGCCTATTGAGCGACCGAAAAAACTTCTTGAAACAATAATATACATTTCAAATACCGCTAAATATAAAACGCCAAGACTGAGTTGCGTTGCAAATTCACTTTGCGAGCTCTTCACAACCGAGAGTAAATCTACTCCTGTAACGGCAATTAAACTCACCAAGAATATCAATGAAAAGGCCAAAACTATTGCGCCATCTAAAATTATAGAGGCAAAGCTCACTGATACCGGGGTGAGTGGTCTCACTAAATTGTCACTGGCGCCACGGCGAGATCCAACCTGATCTGACATAGACTTATCAGGAATTTGAAAATCAACATTATCTAGTGGCGTGAGTTCTGGCCGGTGTGGCGAGCGCACATCTGAAATTTCACGCGGCAAGGTCTCGGTTAATTTTAGCGCTTCTGAATCATTTTTTTTCTTAATGGGTTTCAAAGCCTCGTGAAGTTCGGCAATAATTTCTTTTGAAGTTCTCTGAGCAGGATTTGTCAGCATTTCTTCTGGAGGTGCTGTCGGTATTGAGCGGCGTAAATTTTGGCCAGCTAAACCCGTTTTTGCAATATGCTCTTTTAAGCTGACTTGTCGCTTGTGAAAACCAAGTCCCGGTGTAAGCGGCTTCATTTCAAATTCGTCTGTCTGATCCATGACACTCCCATAATTATCGCATTAATCCGAGCTCATACTTTATGACGCTCACCATTGCGAGGCAAGCCGTTTCGGCGCGCAGTATCTGGGCTCCCATAGTCACCGGTGGTAAGCCAATACTTTTAATTTGGGAGACCTCATCTTCGCTGAAGCCACCCTCTGACCCCACAATAGCCCATATTTCTTTTAGCCCCGGTTTATTTAGCAAAGACAATTGCGCGCGAATATCAAGAACCGAGGGCCCCTCGTATGCAAATAGACCCACGGTAGAGTCAGATGGGTTAAGATCAGTGATAAACTCCTGCAAAGTCAATGGGTTACGCAACTCCATCAGTCGCCCGCGACCGCACTGCTCAGTTGCCCCACGAATTATTTTTTGAAATCGGTCAGTACGAGAATCTGGCCAATCTTTTTTGGCGCGAATAAAACTGAAGTCAGTAATAAGAGGCTGAATTGAACTCACGCCCAACTCCACAGATTTCTCTAATACATTTTCAAATGTTGACCATTTTGAAACAGCAAATGCCAAACGAATATACGGCATTGCAATCGGCGGGAGCGCTCGACGACCAACAACCTCAACTGTTGCTGATTTCTTTTTAATTTCAATTAGCTTCACTTCAAGTGCAAAATCTTGACCCGACACCACCTCAAACGGCTCACCAACTCGAAATCTCGAAACTTGAATTGCATGTTTGAAAGATTCATCAATCAATTCAAATTGAGGCTCTTGAATATTTGAAGGGTCCACCCAAATTCTTCGCATTATTCGCGCTCCAACAAATAGCCCACCCACTCACCCAGAGTGCGACGCTCTACTATTCGAAACCCAGAAAACGAAAATTCACTGCGAAATAAATCATCTCTTTCAGCTAAAATACCAGTCAGTAATAGAAATCCTTTTGGCGCCACTCTTTTGTGAAGATCATTTTGAAGCTTAACCAGAACGCCATCAATGATATTGGCGACAACCCAATCGAACTCCCCTGGTATTTGCGATAAGTCTGCATCTACAATTTTAACAACCTGAGATTGATTTAAATTCACATTTTCACGAGCGACTCGGCGAGCCTCTTCGTCTATATCATTCGCCACGACTTTGCTAAAACCCGCCAATTCAGCTTGAATGGCGAGAATGCCTGTGCCCGTGCCAACATCTAGAAATGAATCTCTATTTTTAGCAAAGCTATCAACAAAACCTGCAGCCAGCCGAGTTGTTTCATGAGTGCCCGTACCAAACGCCATACCCGGGTCTATTCGAATTATTTTTTTGGCTTCAATTGGCGGCTCGCACCAGCTGGGCACAATCCATGTGTCACCAGCCAAACAAAATGATTGAAAGCTTTTTTTCCATTCGGCTAGCCAGTCACGGTGAGCTTCACTTTTTAGCTGCACATCTGCATGCGGGTACATCGCGCTTATAGATTCTATGAAGTGAGCTTCAGGAGGCTTGGTAAAATATATTTTCATGCAGGTGCGGTCTTTAGTGAGAGTGACGGGCTCGTACTCTCGACTTTTTTGCTCAAACGCGAGCTCCTCTTCGGTGCCTTCAGCCCCTGCATCAAACGCAAACGCCGATATTATATCGGCCTCATCAGGAGTCACATTCGAAACTGTAAGTATTAAAAAATCATCTTTTGACATCATCACGTGCTACCGTGATTTTGATGATATGCCTAGTTTTTATTCTTCTAATGAAGCTGTTTTACGTGGCGCCGATTTCGCCGTCGACAAATCAACCTTGTCACCGGTCATAACCGAATCAAATTCAAGCGTCGGCAATGCTTCTCGACCATATATTTTTTCTAATCTTGCAACGCTGACATCATCTTGAACATATATAATGCGAAGCTGCCCAACGGTAACAACCAAATCGCTCAAGGATTTATTTTGATACTGGTCGTATAGTGTATGACGGCGATTAACTGAAACGACTACACCCACTTTAAGCCCATCAGCAGAACCCGCGTTGATGTAATAATCTTTTTCAGGAGTTTCATTGTTCTCCATCGCCAGCGGTCGACGTACATCAAATACGGTGACTTCTTTTGCAAGACTCGGCAATGCGACCAATGATAAAAATATAGATATGTATAGACGGCGCCAACTTGGCATAACAAAATCCCTTTCTTGGATCGCCGTCCTGGCAATATGTACTTCGAGCCATGCGTGGCTCTAGTTCTTATTTAACTGTTCGGAAAAGAGACGTTACAACTTGAGAAAATATTGCCGAGACGAAAGCCTAAGCCTGTAAATCAGGCGGCGGACGACGAAGAATTTTTACAGCACCCATTGATTGAGCCTGCGACTTTAGTGAAGTGTTTGGATTTTGCACTACACGTTGCTGTAGTTTTGAAAAGATCGGTTCACGAATTTGCAATGAATTGTCTTGCAAGACACACTGACGGGCGGCTCGTGTCTTAGAACTGATCACAATCGGCGCTTTTAAGTTGGCCGTCATCTGAGTCGGGTCAGCTGGAATTGTAATGATTGTCAGCATTCGACCTTCTTCAATAGACTTTAGTCCAAGCGACTCAAGATCAGATTTAGATAAATCAATTTTATAATTTTGAGCGAACAACTCAGGCTCTAAAACAGGAAATGCAATTTCGGGGCTCTCACAACTTTGTAGCCATGCAAAAATTTCATCATTGGGATCATCAAGCAAAACGAAGCGACGGAGTTGGCCAAAACCAAGCAACCCCTCTATAAACTCCAACGTGTCTTCAGGTGATATTTCTATCTCCCCAAATCTAGACGTTTGGATCTTCATTCTACCCTCCAATACACTTATAGCCTGCACATAAATTTATGACACCGCAAGCCTGAAAAATGGAAAATCGTGAACTATTTACTTTTTAGGAGGTTTGCCACGGCGCGCGTCGAGTCTGGGCGCGAGTTTGAGGCGTCTTCGTTCTGTTGTTTGATGGCCTGATAGACTTCTTCACGGTAAATACGGGTCTCTTTTGGGGCTTCTATGCCCAGACGAACCTGTTTGCCCCTGATCTTCTCTATACGAATTTTAATATTATCGTCGATCGTGATACTTTCGCCGAGTTTTCTTGTCAGTACCAACATGGGGGAATCTCCTTCAACATCCTAGTCAAAGATACTTTTCTTCTTCTATATACCTTAACGGCATAACTTGTGAGTTGCTTTAGGTAGACCCGGGACTAGTTTTTGTCAACGGCTATTAAATAACCACGCTCCTACGCGTTCCCACCATTGTTATTTAGATTATGATAAATTAATTCAAGTCTGGGCTTACAACGCTGTCCAGATCTACTCTTTCGAAAATCACGATGTCCACAGAGTTGCCTCCCTGACCACGAACGCCTTGTGATGTGACAAGTACAACACGGCCGTCAGGAGACGTTGCAAGCCCTACTGGGTAAGGGTCAACAGCAATTTCAGCAAGCGGAGTCAAAGTCGCCGCATCAATTGCAGATAAAACTTGAGAACTATTGAGCGCGACAAAAAGAGTTCTTCCATCTGGTGTAAGATCTATTGTTCTTGCACCCGAACCCAAATCTACTTTCTGTAGTCCTGGTAGACTCACATTTAAATTTTTTCCAGCTGCGCGCAGCAGCTCATCTAAAACAGTGTTAAAACTCACTCTAGAAATGACACCGGCGGTGTTGGAACTAACATATAAAGCTTCGCCACTTGGATCTAAAACCAAATGGCGTGGCGTGGGAGCAAAGCTATTAATTGAACCCAAATACTTTTGGCGAGAAACATCAATACCAGCAACGCCTCCGCCGCGAGACATTTTGGCCACTAGCAAATAGCGACTATCTGCTGAAAATACGGCGCCACGCAAACAGTAACCACATGTTGAATCGCGATTCGTGCCGAAGAGATCGGCTTGCGAAAGTTGCTCTCCGATTGCGACATGACTCGTGTAATGAAAATCTCGAGCATCTTGTGAAGAAATATCCATCAGTGAAACTGTGTTGTCACCCCACTGAACAATCGCAGCCATCTTATTATCGGCTGAAATCGTCACGTATTTCGGAATCGGCCCCGTGGGCATAACGCGCACGATTTCATCTGTTGTCGTATCGACAATAGCGAGCGCAGACGGTGACTGTGCCGATGGGTCATAACTTCTGCGATAATAAGTTATCCATAAATAGCGTCCACCATGTGATAGTGCGCTCTCAACCGGCTTGCCCATAAAAATATTTTTTTGACTGTCTGTTAGATTTTGATAGTACGGGTAATTAAACACTGTGGTTTCATTACGAAATAAATAAGCGTCTTTCTCACTAAACTGATGCTTGATCACTTTTAATTTTTCAAATTGAGGGTAACTATAAACTACAGTTTTACCTCCCTCTAACGAGTGTATATAGAATTTAGTACCATCACGTGCAAATGTTACGGATTTCGGTGAATAAATATCTCGATCTCTAAGATTGATTTTGAGTCCGCTCAAGCCATCACGATTATGAATGCGCCCCTCTCGTGACATCGAAAAATAACTGTTTTGGGTCTGGGCGCTGGCCGTTTGGGCGCAAATTGATAGTGCTGTCAAAAACATCGACATTTTAAGCGTATAAATCACAGTCTGCAGAGCTCCAGTGGGGGTTAAATCCTTTGGCTGTAGACAGAGCAAGATGAATGCCACAAAAACTTAAGAGTTTGCGACTTTGCCGTTACTTTTTACATGAACAAAAAGCTGACGATTTCTAGAAAAAAAAATTTCTGCGTCATTTTACTTTTGAGCAATACAAAGCTTCTTATTTTATTTTTGTCATTTCTATAGACAGAAAATTTAAAATTGAGCGTGGCACCATCTTTGCTCTTATATAAGCAATAGGGGGCTCTATGAAAATGAAATCTTTATCGAGACGTATGCTTGTCTCACTTGTACTCAATTTTTTTATATCTGGATGTTCTGATAGCATATCATTTCAAACCGCTGATCCAGATAGCCAACGAAACTCGTCAGGCCAAAGCCGGTCAGAGCAATTTGTTCAAGGTATTGTCTCGAAAAAATTAGATATACTTTTTGTCG
>JAGRAK010000044.1 GCA_020434645.1 Bdellovibrionales bacterium
AAGATTTCATAATAATAGTGTAATCAGAAGGTTGGTCTAGTTTCAACCCCTAACAGGCACAGTCTTGCTTATAACGACTGATTCCACACTGGATCACTCAATTTCAGCTCACTTTGGTCCAGGACTTTATAGACCAAATAGTTGCGCAGTATGGATTTGATGTATCCTGTTGTTTCAGGCCAAGGAAGCTCGTCTATCCAAAGCTCGTTCATTGGATTTGAGCTCATTAATTTTTCTGCGCCGCCAAGATCAGTTCTTGTTTTCATCCAACCTCGAATATTGCCAATACCAGCATTGTAAGCTGCAAGAGCAAGTGGAACATGACCATTGAAATATCGAATACGCCTATGCAGATACTGCGTTCCCAATCGAATATTGAAAGCCGGATTTATTAACTCTAGTGATAAGTTCTTATATTTTACCCTCATGTCTCGCGCCACTTCTTTAGCCGTCGCAGGCATCAGCTGCATAAGGCCTAGAGCTCCTGCCGAACTCTTCACATCTGCACGAAATGTACTCTCTTGTCTGATGAGTCCGAGAACAAGTTCTGGTGGGATTTTATACCGTTTAGATTCTTTTTTAATATCTTGAACATAGAGCAAAGGATACGCCACCTGAATCGTATTCAGCGCAACAAGCGTGGGGTCTTGATTTAACGCACGAGTCAGCATGTCTGTTGAGCGGTAGTAGTCTCCTATCTGACTCCAAAGATAGGCAAACACAATCTTGCCGGAGGCCGATTGCGGCTCATCAAATGAGGCCAGCTCTGCTCTTGCCTCATCATGCCAATTGGCTTTTTTTAAAATCAAAAATCTTTGCCAAATTTCGCCTTCTGTATCGGTAGAATTAAAATTCCATTCAGGGGCAGGTGATAAACTTTTTGCTATGTTCAGTTTGCCTTTTAAAATCTCGGCCTGCGCTCGCAGCCCATAATAACTCAGCGGATACTTCGCAATCAGCCTATCTGCGTAGGCTTGAGAATCTTTAAGAGAAATTTTTTGCTGCGCACGCCACAACCAATAAAGTGACGAAAGTTCAAAGTCTGTACTGTGCTCAAGTTGCAAAAAGCGTTCAAACCGGGCTGCCGCGCCTGCGTACTTTTCGTCTCTGAAATCTAGCAGCCCTAACCGAAAAAGAGCTTCAGCTGATAATTTTGTCCCCGCATGTTTTTTTACTATGATTTCATAATACTTATAGGCCGTTTTAAAATCTGATTTATTATGAGCAGATTGCCCCGCGAGCATAAGAGCTTGCGTTAAAAGTGGCGGACCTTCAATTTTTTCTAAACTATTAATGGCCAGAACTAGAGAGTCATCATATTTTTCACGATAAAATAAAGTTTGCGCCCAATTGAGTTGGCGTTCGCCATCTACCTTGCGCATTTCTGAAAGCACTCGCTCTTTTAATGGAGTAAATTTTTCGTCATCCTTTGCCGCCAAATCTAAATACACCCCTAAAATTTCTCGAGCCGCAATATCTGCGCGCTTACCACCTGGGAACTCCTGAATCAGCTTCACTCCGTCTTCAGTGGCCGCTATCAGATCGCCTGTTTTAAGCCCCATTCTCATGCGATCATAGATTTCAAGTTCTTCTCGAGTAGATTCAATTTGCGAAACATCAACTTGACCGGGGTCTGTTATTTTAATTTTAGGATCGATCATTTTCATCACAGATTCATAGCGAGCTTGAACCGCCTTGCTTGACTGCTCTATCAGACTTTTTTCAAAATACTCTTGTGCTTGCAGAAGATTGGACTCAGCAAGACTAAGTTCACCTGCAACTTTATAAAGTCGTGCTTTTTGCTCTCGATTCAGCCAGTCTTTTGCCTCTAAAAGCTGACCGATAAATTTCCATGCTCTTTTTCTATTATTTTTAAAATCATACTCTACAAACTGCAAAGTGGTGTTCACAACTTCATAACGCAGCTTTCGAGAGGCGGCTCCAAAAAGTAGTTCAGAAGAGCTGTTCCAAATCGCATCTATTTCTTTTGCAAAGACCGAGCTACTCTTGGCTTTGTTGAGATACTCACTGCGGGCGCACTGAAGCCTTACATATAAAACCCAACCCTTCACCTTCTTAAATGAAGATTCAGCTTTTGAAGCCGCATTTATGCATGCCTTATTTTGCCCTGTCGACTGCAGCCTTTTTAACTTTATAAGCCCCGTTGTATTTTCACTTGTTGTGAGCGGCGTATCGAGAGTAATTTTAGACAAGTCTCCGCTTGCGGCATAAGCTCCAATACTTATAAACATGAGGAGCCCTGTCGTTAGCCGTATCACAATCGAGCCTTTTCATTCTCTTGTGAATTAAAATCATATTTGGTGGCCGCTATTAAAATTTTCTCTGTTTCACTAACTAGTGCACTTAGCTCTTTTTTCTCTTTCCATTTACCCACAATATCTTCAGGCGCAAACCCGACAACTTCTAGCTTTGACATAAGGATCTTCAGCTGCGGCGCCATATTTCTTTTAAAGCTAGGCGGTGCCTTCTCGACAATTTTATCAAATTCAAAAGAGGCACCACCCAACCCCGCAATCTCAGCCAGAACTGAATATACAAGATTAGTGGACTCGACACCCACTTTTCGCCACTCGCCATGATTCAACTGAGTTTCAATTTCAGAAATTCTTCGACGCACTTGCCTTTTTAAATCTTCACGTTTCTCGCGTCGACCAACCTGTCGATAGGCATAACCACCAAGCCCAAGCCCCGTCAGTGCGAATAACAGCCCCCATGCACCGATCTGTTGAGCTGCCGTAAAAGTTGAGCTGCTATCTGATGTTAAAAGTATGCCCGGCAACAATAATTTCTTCTCAACATTTTTAACATCAGGAGACTCCAAATTTGTTGAGGCTATAACTTGACTGCCATCTGCCGGATCAACTTTAATCGTAAACTCTTGTGTGCTTTGCTCGTAATAAGATTTAGTGCTGGGGTTGAAAAATACAAATCCAAGAGATGGAATTTTAAATTCACCTGCCGCCTTGGGTACGATAAGAGTTTCAAATTCTTTATAACTTCTGCCGTTCGGGTAAAACTTCATTTCATTTTTTGTGTCATAAATCTGAGCCGAATCGGCAAGAGTCATTTTCGGCAAATCTACAACTTTTGCATTTCCTCGACCTTCAATTCTAACCTTTAGCGTAACGGGCACATTGGCTTTAACTGTCGTTGAATCAACATTCGCCGAAACTGTAAATTCACCCACACCACCGCTAAAAGTGCTAAATGAACCCCTCGGCGGTAACTCTAAAACATCAATCTTAATGGCTTCACTTTCTTTTACCACTTGGGCGTCTCGCGGAAAGCCAATAAGACTCTGCGAAATGACACGGCATTTTGCTTTATATGAATCAATTAACGCCGTACCCGCTTTTATCGGAAAGAGCGCATAACTTGCGAGTAGGGCTTTTTGATAAGGCACGCCATTTATAACTACAGGCTGAAAATTAAGCCGCGTCGCCACCTCGATGTCTTCTTTCCAGAAGCCACTAAGAGACGGGTATTTGAGTGTGTCAATATCCGCAATTTGAGCGCGCGTAACCAAGTACCAACTCGCAATGACCTGCTCACCTTGATAAACTTTAGTCTTATCCGTCTCGACATGAATAAAAAATGCTTCATCAGGGGATGAAGGCTCCATAGCTCTTTGCCCTGGTCGCAAACGCCGATTAAGTAGTTGCGAAAATAAATCATCTTCAGCCTGATCAATTTGATCAAATAGATCTTGTTGTTTTTGACGACGCTCAGCCCGTGGTGCACCCTGAGGCGCTGACGAACTGACATTTATTTCAATTGGATTAGATCGCAAACGTTGACCATTCACTACGACTTCGGCCGCACCGATTGTGAATTGCCCATCATTTTTTGCAGAAAGCATATAATTAAATGTCTGCGACCTTTGCGTTTGAACCTGGCCATTTACAAACGTCCCACGCATCTCACTGCCTGACCATGAGCTCAACACATCAAATGCCGATAAATCAGGGAGCTGAGGCTTATCAAAACTTGTCGCACCTTGAGCTGTAACAGAAATACTGTATGTGAATGTGTCACCTGGTCGCATTTCATTACGGTCAACATTGGCTGTGACAGTCACTTCATCTGCAACAGCCCAAATCACAGATAAAATACATAACAAACCCGTAATCGCTCTACCAATCTTTGTCAGATGAAGACTCCTTACCTTTTGTACCATACTCTTTTGCCCTTATTTTCTGCTCTTGTGATTTTAACTCTTCTAATATTTTTCGCACATCTTCTTTGGTCAAATTTTGGCTATCAAATTTTGGTTTTTCTTTTTTCTTCTCTTTTTGGTCCTGATTCGACTGTGGCTCCTGTGGCTGCTCTCCCTGACCACCTTCACCTTCACCCTCACCTTTATCTTTGCCTTTGCCTTCCTTACCCTTGCCCTTACCTGCACCAGATTTAAAGAGAAGTTCAATATTCGTTTTGGTTTCTAGAGAGTCCGGCGTCACTTCTAAAGCCGCCTGATAATGTTGAACGGCAAGATCAACTTTTTCTCCCTGGGCTGCGGCATTACCGGCATTAAAATGCGCCACATATTGAAGCTCCTTAGGCAGCCCATTATAACGCAAAACAGATTCATTTTCTTTTATAGCCTTATCAAACATTTTCTGAATTTCAAATGTCCGACCTAAATTTAAATGAACGAGTACATTAAATGGGTTCTCAGCTAATGCTTGAATAAAATGCTGCTCAGCAGCTGCGGCGTCTTCTAATTCAAGTGACGCCACGCCCTTGTTGTTTTCATGAATGCTTTTTAAAACATTTTCAGCGAAAACCGACTGGCAAAGTGTTAATACCAAAAAAAGAGTAGTGAGTCTAATCACCGGCCACCTCAAATCGGCCACGCCAGATACGGCCTACTTCTTTACGCTCACCTAACCAGATTTCAAAAATGGCTACAAGTAAAGCCAAAATTAAAAATATCTGAAACTCCTCACTATAAGAGCGGATTTCACCAGATTCAAATTGTGACTTCTTTAATTTCTCTATATCAGAGCGAATGGCTTTTACGGCATCGCTTTGAAATGTAGCGTGATGAAATGCGCCCTCACCAATACGAGCGAGCTCTTTTAATACAGTTCCCTTAGTTTTTGACATAATCACTTGATTATCTTTGCCACGCTTATACCCACGCAACACTCCTTGATTGTCACGAATAGGAATCGCTCCGCCTTGCTCTGTGCCGACACCAAGAGTGAATATATGAATGCCCTCTTTAGATAATATCTTAGCTTCTTCATATGCGCCGGGCTCTTGATCTTCTCCGTCTGACACAACGACAATTGCGCGCGTGACCTGAGTGTCTTCTTGCTCTCCCAAACCGCCCCGGCTAAATGCTTCTTTTGCTTCTTTTAGAGCACGGGTAAAGTCTGTTCCTTGAGTTGAGATCACCTCTGGGCTAAGCGAATCCACATACATTTTAATTGCATCTTGATCTGTAGTCATGGGCGAGAGCAATACGGCTGATCCAGCGAAGGCGACAATCCCCATTCTATCGCCACTTGATAGGTCAATAAATCGATTGATCTCATTTTTGGCAAGCTCTATGCGACTTGGCTTTATATCTTCGGCCATCATTGAGTTTGAAACATCAACAAGAAATAAAATCTCAATGCCCTCATTTTTTACTTTTTGGCGCCCTTCACCATTTTGCGGACGAGCATAAGCTAATATAAGAAACATAAGCACAATAAGTGAAAGTCTAAACTTCCACTCGCGCTTAGAAAGCGAGACTGAAGAGGTTAGAAGAGGTCTTAGTTTAGCGCTTAGATTTTTAGACAGATGTTTTTCTACACGCTTTGCGTAGAATTTGCTGACAAAATAAAGTACGGGCAGTAGCCACAGAAATGAAAGCACATAAGATGATTCAAACCGAAAATCGCTCATGGCACCCTCCGTAGCCAGGTTGACCCGAGAATAAGACCGGCTAAATAAAAAAGTATCCCCCACAAAAGATACTTTTGATAATGCTCAGAGTATTTAGTGAATTTATCTACAGCTATTTTTGTTTTCTCTAACTGATCAATTTCATGAAAAACTGAGTCTAAACCTTGGCCAGATGTCGCTCGCCAAAATTTACCACCTGTTGCATCTGCAAACTTAGTGAGTAGGGCTTCGTTCACCTGACTGTGCATAGGGCGGTAAGTCTTGATGGTTTGCCCACGAGGATCTGTCACATAAACCGGAAGTTGCGCCTGCCCATCTACACCCATGCCGATAGAATAGATTTTCATACCGTAGCCTTTAGCAATCTCAAGCGCAGTCTCTGGATCAATCGTACCGCTATTATTTTCGCCATCTGTCATGAAAATTATGATTCTAGATCTTGCTGTTGACTCTTTTAGGCGCCCGACAGCGTTTGCCAGAGCGACACCTATTGCTGTCCCCATTTTAATATTACGAGTCGTCTTCACTTCAGCCAAATTGCTTTGCAGCAAAGGATAATCTAAAGTCAGCGGGACACGCGTATAAGCTTCTCCTGAAAAAACCACAAGACCTATGCGGTCTGAATTTCTGGCTTTTATAAATTCAGCAATTGTTTTCTTAGAAGCTTCTAGTCGATTCACTGGCTTCATATCTTCAATCAACATCGAATCTGAAATATCGAGTGCAATAACTATATCAATACCCTCAACATTTTTTTTGATTTTAGTATCCGACTGCTGAGGTCTTGCCAGTGCTATAATCACAAAAATAAGGGCTATTACTTTTAAAATTAGAGGTAGTTCACTTAATCGCGCACGAAGCCCAGGGCTAACACTTCGAATGTATTTTAAAGAGCTAAATCGAAGAGTTGCAATACCCTCACGACGGCGCCAAAATTTATAACCCACTATGATGAGTAAAATTGGAATTAAAATAAACGCCCACGTCGAATGCCAACTCATGAGTCTTTTGCCTTCCTTTTCACGGCATGAATTTTCTCAGCTATTTGTCTTGATAAAAACGAAAGATCTACACAGTCTTTCACTTTGACACGATTAAGATCAGATTTTGCGTTTGTCATTTCAGACAAAATCCGAAGCAGATCGGCCTTGTGAATTTTATAAAGATACGGGTGTTCACGCTTAATTTCAGCAAGTAACTCTCGATCAGAAAGCTGAAGAGCTGGCACCTTAAGCTCACGAATGAGATAAAGGCGAAAGTCTTCGTCGATTTTTTTAATCATCTCGGCCGCCTGCTCTTCATCTTTCATCATCTCAATTTTTCGTCTCGCCACCCGCATGTCTCGACTAAACTGACTAAATGGCGGGAGCATAGTTGAAAAACTATCTAAGTGCGCTTTTAGTTTGTGTCGTCGCTTCTTACGGTAAACAAATAAACCAAAAAGCGATGAGATCATGACAACAATAACCATTAGTGTGAGCCAGAACCAAAGTGGGTAACTTATTAAAAATGGTCCCTCAGAAGGGAATGGTTTCGGCTCCTGACTCGGATCAAGAATAGAGTTCACTTGCCAAGAGATATCACTCGTATCAACCGTTGTGACGCCATCTGTGATCTTCAGCTTTTGCGCTTTATATTCACCTGGCTTGTAGCTTGTTACAATGAGTTTAAAATTATGAGGTGTAGACTCCTGCACTTTTAATACGTGCAAAGTGTATTTCTTATCTTCTTCTGCAAATTGAAATTGCGCCGTATCTTTAAGCGGCGTTGACAAGTCGCCATCACAAGACAGAAGAAATTTATCTCCCACCGTGAGCTGTTGGTCAGGGGCGCGCCCCTGCAAGTCAACTTGGCAATTGACTACACTCATCGTTTATTTCTCCGTCTGAAATAAGCAATAAGCGGATCGGCAAAGTCTTCACCCGTCATAATGTCTATGCGCTCCACTTGAGATTTTTTTAAAAGCTGATCACGCTCTTCTTTTAATTTTAACATTTGACGAGAGTATTCACTTCGAAAACTCGCCGACGAAGTGTCGGCTGTAAAAATCTCGCCCGTTTCAGCGTCTTCTAGTTCAACAAGGCCGATGTCAGGCATATCATGTTCAGCCGCGTCTTGAATCACGCATGAAATAAGATCGTGCTTTCTACCAATTTGTCGAAGTGCGCGGTCATACCCTGAATCCATAAAGTCGCTAAACAAAAAAACTGTTGCGCGTTTTTTAAGCATGCTTTGCAAATATTCAAGCGCCACACTGATTTTAGTTTTATCACTGCGTGGCTTAAAATAATAAAGATCTCTGAGAATTCTATAGACGTGCCCTCGGCCTTTTTTAGGTGGAACAAAATGCTCCACTTGATCTGAAAATAAAATGAGCCCGACCGGATCATTATTTTTTACAGCAGAAAAACTAAGTAGGGCTGCCAAATGTGCGATCACATCCCCCTTAAAATATGATTTTGTGCCGAAACTGCCTGAAGCACTCACATCCACCACAAGCATGAGCGTCAGCTCACGCTCTTCGTTAAATCTTTTAATAAAAGGTTTACCTGTTCGTGCTGTCACAGGCCATGAGATCGCACGAATATCATCACCTGGCGTGTACTCACGAAATTCAGAAAAAGTCATCCCCTGCCCTTTAAAGGCTGAGTGATACTCTCCGGCAAAGAGGTTGTTCACCAATTTGCGCGTCGAGAGCTCAAGAAGCTTCACTTTCTTGAGAATCTCGGGAGGTAGCGACACTATGGCACCTCAATGTGATTTAAAATCTCTTTTATGACGTCTTCAGAATTTAAATTTTCAGCTTCGGCCTCATAAGTCAAAATCAACCTGTGTCTCAAGACATGGTAAGCAATTGATTTAATATCATCAGCCGTCACATAGCCACGACCCCGCAAAAAAGCTTGTGCTTTAGCCGCACGAGTGAGTGAAATTGTCGCCCGCGGCGAACCCCCCACCTGAATCAAATTCTCCATTGATGCGAGACCATACTCAGCTGGCTCACGAGTGGCCATAACAATTTCGACAATATAATTTTTTAATTTTTCATCAAGATAAATCATATCAACGCGATCACGTGCGCGCATAAGATCTTCTTTTGAAATCGTCGATTCAATTGTTGGCTGATGATCTGTCGCCATACGATTTAAGATTTCCATCTCATCAGTTTTAGTCGGGTAATTCACCATCACTTTAAACATAAAACGATCGAGCTGAGCTTCAGGCAGAGGATAAGTCCCTTCTTGCTCAAGCGGGTTTTGCGTCGCCAGTACCAAAAATGGAACTTCAAGCTTATGTGTGGTATCACCAATCGTAACCTGCTTCTCGGCCATAGCCTCAAGAAGTGCTGACTGCACCTTCGCCGGAGCACGATTGATCTCATCGGCTAAAACTATATTTGTGAAGATGGGGCCCTTTTTCACTCTGAACTCGCCCGTCTTGATATCGTAAATCATCGTACCAATTAAATCAGTTGGCAATAAGTCGGGCGTAAACTGAACTCTTTGAAAACCAAGACTGATAGCGCGCGCGATAGAAGAAATGGTCAGAGTCTTTGCTAACCCTGGCACACCCTCTAGTAGCACGTGGCCTCCGGTTAATAGCCCCATTAAAATGGCTTCGAGCATTTCTCTTTGCCCAACAACAACTTTAGAAACTTCTTTTAAAGTTTTCTCTACAAATTGACTTTCTTTTTTAATGGCTTCATTTAAAGCTAAGATGTCGACACTCACAGATGCTCTCCTTGGTTCTTTCATTAAGATTCACTATTTTCCAGACATTAACGCGGTCAAGCAAGCTTAAATTCTTTCCTTTTTTAAATTGTAAACTGCAGATACGATACTGCAAGCAATGAAATCAGTCACAAAGGCATGGGTGTTTCTAGCCCTACTCTCTTTAACGCTAGTTGTCTTAGGCCATTACTTGGGCGGACGCGAAGGCTTACTCACCGCTTTAATGTTGGCGCTGGGGATCAATTCGTTTGTCTATTTCTATGAAGATAAACGCGTCCTCTCTTTACTCGGCGGAGAACCACTTGAAGGTCAAGACAGTTACGGAATTCAAGATAGCGTGCGACGACTCTCCATTAAAGCCCGAATACCCGCACCGCGAATTATTATTTTGCCGAGTCGAGCTCCACAAGCCGCTGTTGTTGGTCGAGGTATCAGTCACGGAACACTCGTCTTAACACAAGGATGTCTTGAGAAGTTTTCTCGCCCTGAACTCGAAGCTATACTTGCCTATCAAATTGCAAGCATTCGCTCACTGAATACTCTCGCCTTTGCTGTTGGAAGTTTTATTTCATCCATTGGTCTAGCCATCACCGAAACTCTCGACACCGGTTTAAGAATACTCATTGTCGAG
>JAGRAK010000045.1 GCA_020434645.1 Bdellovibrionales bacterium
CATGCCAAGGGCTTTTTTTTCAATCACAAATAGATTATTTCTTTTTGCGAGTAGCTTTTTTAGCAGCTTTTTTCTTAGTAGCTTTCTTTTTAGTGGCTTTCTTTTTAGTGGCTTTTTTCTTTGTTGTGGTCTTTTTCTTAGTGGTTTTCTTTTTGGCCGCTGGCTTTTTCGTCGCCGTTTTTTTACTAGCCGTCTTTTTAGCAGGAGCCTTAGCTTCCGCTTTTACCTTTTCTTTTTTAGGCTGAGTGGGATCCTTGATGGGAGCTGATTTGTCCGTAGACACAGACTCACCGTCAGGAGCGGTAATCGCCTTAATAAAAAGTTCGGTAAAGTTTTGTCGATGACCATTCAACTTTCGATAACCTTGGCGTCTTTTCTTTTTGAAAACTATAATTTTCTTATGTTTGTGTTGTTGGGTCACCACAGCTGTCACTTTAGCGTTAGAAACCGTCGGCTCACCAACATGGTTGGTTTTGCCAGAAACGAAAAGGATTTCGTCCAATTCAAATTCATCACCCAAAGATTTTTCTAACTTCTCAACTTTAATGAGGTCGCCAGCTTTCACTTTATATTGCTTTCCACCTGTGCGGACAATGGCGTACATGAATCCTCCAATTCTCTAAAAGACTGCCGAAGGTGCCACGCCGCGCAAGTTATGTCAATAATTTCAGCTCTTTATTCCATAATTTTTAGGTGGAAAGGGGCTTGGGCGGGCCCTGTGGATTTCTTTGTATAATTAGAGACTTAGTCCGCTGTGAGCGACGAAAGGCCTCAGGACGCAACGTCAAACTTGAATTCTTCCCAGTGCAAACTGGGGTCCGCCTTGAAAATGATGGAGACGCCCAGATCTCCCTCTAGCTGGCTGATCAGCTCAGACTCCTCGCTGTAAACCCAATTCACCAGGTCTGTGTGGCAGCTAACCACCCAAGTGTGGCCCTTTTTTTGGCGAAGAATGTGGCGGCGAAGATCCCTAAAAATGTCTGCAATGAGCGTTTCTCGCTTTTTAAGGCGACCCAGGCCTTCGCAATAAAAACAAGGCTCGGTCAGGGAGCGCAAAAGACTCGGCCGCATACGCTTGCGAGTGAGTTCAACCAAACCTAGGCCAGTCATCGAAATCACTGACACCCGAACACTATCAGATTTCACTTCCTCAGTGAGGGCTTCTAAGATTTTTTCCCGATGCTCGATGACCATCATATCAATGAAGTCGACAATAATGATTCCACCACAGTCGCGCACGCGAATCTGATGGGCGATCTCTTTAACCGCTTCCATGTTCGTTTTGAAAATGGTTTCCTCAAGATCCTTCTTGCCAATGAAACGGCCGGTGTTGACATCAATCACCACCAGAGCTTCTGTTTCATCAATGACAAGATAGCCTCCAGATCGCAACCAAACTTTGCGATCGATCGCTTTGGCGACATCTAAAGACACTCCAAATTTATCGAAAAGGGGCTCCTCCTCTTCGTACAACTCTAATACATCACGAAATTGAGGCATATATTGGTTCACAAATTCTTGAGCCTGAATAAAAGAATCTTTTTGATCAATAATTACCTGTTGCACGTTGGGACTTAAAAAATCCCTGAGAATGCGCAGCTCAAAGTCCACTTCGGAATAAATAAGGCCAATACCCTTTTCCTCGGCATATGTTTTTTGAATTTCATTCCAAATTTGCGCAAGATAACCAAGGTCTTCTGCCAACTCCTCGTCATTCATTCCTTCGCCGGCGGTACGAACAATGGCTCCACCGGGTGTGGGTTTGCTTTCCAGAAGTAAGCGTAAGCGTTCACGCTCGTTTTCATCTTCAATTTTTCTTGAAATTCCAATGTGAGTGAGTGTTGGCAGATAAACGATTTTACGCCCGGCCAGCGAAACATGGGTGGTGATGCGAGCTCCTTTGGTGCCCACGGGGTCTTTTGCCACTTGCACGAGAATGGATTGACCCTCGCGAAGAAGCTCTTGGATTTTGGGTTTATCTTCCGGGGCGACGATGTCTGGGAGTTGTTCGTCCTCACTGCGCTCAGCAGCTTCGACACGTTTATTGATCGAGTCCCCTTCTTCACGAACATCACCAACATATAAGAAAGCGGCACGTTCAAGACCTATGTCGACAAAAGCCGCCTGCATGCCTGGCAACACTCGAATCACTTTTCCTTTGTGAATGGTGCCGACCAAGGTCGGGGAGTGTTTGCGCTCTATTTTAAAATCAACGAGGTTTCCTTTCTCAAGGCAAGCCACGCGCGTTTCAAAGGAATTCACATTGATGAGTATCTGATTCGTTACCATAAAAATTCATCCAAACACCTAAATATTATCGCGAAATTTGCCGAAAGTGTATTGAAACCCAATTTGTAGAGAGGGATTATGGCAAAGCTCGACGATCTATTTAAGATTATGGTCAATAACAACGCCTCGGACCTTCACCTTACGTCGGGAAGTCCACCGGCCCTTCGTGTGCACGGTGATATTGAACCACTTAACTATAGACCCCTCACCCATGAGGAATGTCACGCTCTTATATATGAAATCATGACCCCTGACCAAAGGAAAAATTTTGAAGATAATTGGGAGTGCGATTTTTCCTACTCTTTGGAAAACGTGGGTCGTTTTCGCTGTAATATCTTTAATCAACGCAAAGGGATTGCAGCCGTCTTTCGCTATATTCCTAGCAAAATTCAAACCCTACAAGAACTCAACTTGCCTCCGGCCGTTCGCGCGATTTGCAAAGAGAAAAAAGGCTTGGTGTGTGTGACCGGTCCAACGGGCAGTGGTAAGTCGACCACTCTAGCGGCCATGGTTGATTTTATTAATAAGGAATACAACTACCACATTTTAACTGTTGAAGATCCCATCGAGTTCGTCCACGAAAACCAAAGATCAATCATCAACCAAAGAGAAGTCAGCAATCACACAAAATCTTTTGCGAAAGCTTTGAAAGCCGCTCTTCGCGAAGATCCAGATGTTATTCTCGTTGGTGAGATGCGCGACTTAGAAACCATTTCTCTGGCGATGACAGCTGCAGAAACGGGTCACTTGGTTTTTGGAACCTTACACACCATGAGTGCAGCAAAAACTGTGGATCGTATTATTGATGCCTTCCCGCAAGCGCAACAGGCACAAATTCGAGTTATGCTTTCTGAATCTCTTCGCGGTGTTGTTGCACAAACACTTTTCCCGCGCGCCGATCAGCCCGGACGAATCGCTGCATTTGAAATTTTAGTTAACACCTTTGCTATTTCAAATTTAATCCGCGAAGGAAAAACATTTCAAATTCCATCGGCTATGCAGACTGGTGGCGGCGACGGAATGATGACCTTTGAAAGTCATTTAAAAACATTGGTCGGCAGTGGGAAAGTCAGCCGTGAAAACGCAGAAAACTTTCTAGGCCGATCAATCAAAGATGACGGCATTGGTAGTCAAAGTCGCCCTCAGCAACAAACGCAAAAACCTGCTACTCCTCGACCATCTGCATCAGCGACAGCGGCAACTCTCTCGCCTGCCGCAAAGGCCGCCGCCGCAAGCCTGCAAGGCTCTCGGCCTGTAGCACCGACGCCGAATGCGCCACCAAAACCAGCCCCAGAAAAGCCAACAGCCGTGCCAAATAATGACGGAGATATAAAGATTCATTCAACTGAAGAGTCTGCCATTTCTGGCTTGAAAAACTTCGTTTTTGGCGGAAATAAAAAAACAGGCTCATAAATTAACTATAGTGTAAATTTTACTTAGTTCCCGACTTATATGGATCTATTTCGTTTGCTTCAATAAACTCTCCCAAAATCTAATTGAGCGATCATAAACCGGGGGGTTTTAATAATGCGCAATACTTTTATCCTTATGTTGTTCTGCTGGCTCACAATCGGCTGCTCATCTGAACACGAAACGTACAGCGTACAAGCGCCGTCAAATATAGACGCCTCTTTTATAATCGTACCCCAACCGCAAGCTTCGCCTCTTAAATCAACATCTGATCTCGCTCCAGCTGCAGACCGAGTTAAGCTCCGGCTTCAAAAGGCTTCATTAGAGAAAGAATTTCTCTGGCATGCCCAGCTCGTTCAACAACTTTATGTCCCTCGTTTTAATGGTTTAAAAAGTAGAGTTATCATGTTCAGACTTCGCGGAGATCAGCTCTATATGTTAGAGGCCACACAGGGACACGCGATTACAAATGATCTACCACAAACACTAATACTGGCTTCGTTTCCGGTGACCAGCCAAGATGACGCGAGCGTTGAATTTGATTTCAATCGCGGAATGTCTGAAATCTATGTAGCCGATGAATGGCGAGCCTCAGATTTTGATGGTGCTGCCTACCAGGCCGCCGCTGATTTTATGTCGGCCAATGTGAAACATAGTTATATTCATTCTGCTGAAATGAATCCACAAAATGAACTTGTCATTATTCAAAGAGCCGTTGTTGAAATGGTGCCGATGGGATTAACTAATATCAATACACCGATAGAAACACGCCACTACATAACTCCATATGTAGAGAACAAAGATTTCAAACCTGTCCGTACAGTCGATTTTGATAGAATGGGCTTTTTTGAAGTCGCCCCCCAACTGGCTCCTGGCAGCGCAACAGATGTCTTTGCCTCTCACTTTGACCCAAGCAAAGAAAAAACAATCACTTATGCTATATCTGACAATACGCCTGCTGATTTCAAACAAGCTGTTCGAGAGGGAATCTTATATTGGAATCGCGCTTTTGGTTATGAAAAAATTAAAGTCGTAGATGCTCCACCCGGAGTGACAGCGCCAGACTCTCAATACAATATCGTTCAGTGGGTAGATTGGGATGGCGCAGGTTCAGCATATGCCGATGCACAAGCCGATCCACGAACCGGAGAAATTCGACATGCTCAAGTTTTTATGACAAGCGCATTTGCATTCTCTGGACGAAATCGCGCGCGAATGATTCAACGAGAATTAAATTCTACAAAGACTCCGGCCGCCTCGCTCAGTCTCGCAGGCCTTGCGCACTCTACTCTTTGCGATCGAGATGATAGTGAGCATCTTCATAATATGCTCACTGAAATCATTGCCACCGATGTGCCCGACTCACGCATACTTGATATATCGCGTGACTACATTCGCGAAGTCGTCGCCCATGAGGTCGGCCACACTCTAGGGTTGAGACATAATTTTGCCGGCAACCTGAGCGCAAATTTTGATGTTTCAAACCTCGATACAATTTATACTGAATATATAAAATCAAATAAATTGCCAGAAGATATCGTGTTCACCAGCTCTGTAATGGAGTATCAATTTTTCGCAAGCTCTGTAATGTCAGGTCTACAAATCACTAACCCTGTGGGTCAGCCATTTTCTTACGACAAAGCCGCGATTGATGTTCTTTATGGTGGCGCAGAGCTAGACCCTGCAACAACCCCACTGTTTTGTACCGATTCACATTCTGGTCGCTTTATTGGTTGCACAGTTTGGGATCAAGGACCTTCCCCACTCGCAGATGCCGTCTATAATGAGAGAAAAGCTATTGATGGACTGCCTCAAGGCTTAATAGAAAAAATCATTTTATCTCGAACTCCGCCCGCTAATTTACCAAAGGTAGAAATCCCGAATATTATTCTATACCCCGACGTAGTCGCCAAAACTCTACTTTCAAAAAGAGGAATGGCTTTAGATCTACTTACTGAAAACGCTCGCGATTTAAAAACTCAGAGAAGTTTTGGTAAAATTGATGCTGTAAATAAAGATCTCGTCGCCGAAAAAACCATGGCCGCTACTACTGCAGAAGTAACTCGCCTCGGTGGCCTCAATACTATTCTAGCACTGCCGTCGTCATCTCTTGCCGCAAATTGGATTGATTCGTTTAATACACTAATTGAATCACCATTTTATCGTGAAGGTATCGGATACAATGGCGAATCTTATAAGCTTACCGATGCAGAAGTTCTCGCGGCAAAAGAGTTGGCAAATCTTTATTTTAATAAAGTGCAAGACTACATGGCACTGGCTGACCTTGAGTCATTAACTGCGGTTAAGGGCAAGATCGTCGACACTCCATTATCTGATTCATTTGCTGAAATACTAGCTAATCGAATGCTTGAGTATTTACTCAGCGAAAGTGGTGAAGTGTTGCGAGAACGCGTTCTTTTAGATGAAAATAAATCGGCAATTCTTTCTTTGCCCGTATTTAAATATGACAGCCAAGTTCGTCTTGCGGCCGCAAAGTTGCTCGTCTCGCGCGACACCGTGGCCCCTGACTGGGGACTTGCCGCACACGACATGGTGAAGAGCACTTACCAAGAAAAAATAAAATCTCTTTTGATGGGCAATAATATCGCCACCATTCGCGCAGATAAAAATCCTAGAGAAATTTCTCGCTGGTTAACAGACACTAAAGCTATTCTGGCGGCATTGGCTGCGCGAGATTAATCTAATAGATATACTTTAGACCGAACGCTGGGAGTTTAAAACTCCCAGCTCCACCCTAGGCGTGGCTGATACTGCACACTAGATTGAGCTAAAAATCGATTATAACTTTCATCATTTATTTGCTGGCCAACTTGATAAACTTCATACGGCTTAGTCGCCGCCTTATATGTAGTAAAGGTCACTCCGCCAATCACACCAAAAGCAAATCCGATTGCTATATTTGAAAGGTGATCTTGCGGTCGTCCATAGAAACTCAGTGTGCTTAAACCTAAAATTGCGCCAGATAGACCAGCAAAAATTATTGTCGCCAGTTGCTTGCGCGTTCCCGTCAACTCCGCCTTCTCTTCATTTGTCAGCCCGGTGGCCTGAGCAAGATCCCCCATTGGGGCTGCATACACCAAACTTGGCAAACTAATATTCAATACCAGTATCAACTGAACTATTTTTTTAAACATGGCGCCTCTCCATCATCAGATATCTTAAATTCTTTCATATCTTCTTTATGCGCGATAGCCTGGACTTCAATTCCTCGCACTTCAGCCCGCTCTGGACCAACAAGCAGCAGTTTTCGTAACTCTTCTAGCTTCTCAGGCAAGCCCTGTGCAACGACCTCAACTCTTCCGTCTCTCAAATTGCGCACCCAACCAGACAATCCAAGCCGGTTTGCACATCCTTGCGTATAGAAACGAAAGCTCACTCCTTGCACCCTGCCTGTTATCAATAAGTGTTGGGTGATTCTCATGTTTTTATGATAGGTAGATCTCGTTATTTCGTCATCCCTCGATGGCGGCCTTAAATATATAACGCGGGGCGACTATGGGTTTTATACCGGCTGAATTAATCAAGAAAAAGAAACATGGCGGCGAACATTCTCGCGAAGAAATTCTTTGGCTCATCAATTCATTTACCTCTGGTGACCTCCCCGATTATCAGATGTCTTCGTGGGCAATGGCCGTTTGGTTTAAGGGAATGACGACAAGTGAAATTGCATATTTGACTGAGGCCATGCGGGACTCTGGGGATAAATTTAATTTTTCAAATATAAAAGGACCGCGCATTGATAAACACAGCACGGGCGGAGTCGGTGATAAGACGACATTGATCATCGGCCCTATTCTCGCTGCCGCAAAGGTTCACATCCCTATGATTGCAGGTCGCGGACTAGGTCACACTGGCGGCACGCTTGATAAATTAGAAAGCATCCCCGGATTTCGCGTTTCACTCACTCGCGCAGAATTTCAAGAACATGTTGAAAAACATTTTTTCTCGCTCATTGCACAGACCGAAGACATCTGCCCTGCCGACCGCAAACTCTATGCACTAAGAGATGTTACGGGCACGGTCGATTCTCTGCCGCTCATATGCGGCAGTATAATGTCAAAAAAATTAGCCGAAGATCTGACAGGCCTTGTTCTCGACGTGAAATTTGGCTCTGGCGCGTTCATGAAGTCAGTCCCCGAAGCTCTCGAACTCGCCACTCTACTAAAAGACACCGGAGAAAAAAATGGCGTGCGTGTAACCGCCCTTCTAACCAATATGAACGAGCCCCTCGGTCGCTTCGTCGGAAACTCTGTTGAAGTTCAAGAGTGTGTCGACATCCTCAGCGGCAAAAAATTTATAGATCGCGGTATAGATTTCTACGAAAATACCCGAAAACTTTCTTTAGAACTCTCAGGCCACATGCTTTATCTTGCTGAGAAATCCGCTACTGTTGCTGAGGGTTTGGCGTTAGCAGAAAGCTTACTCGCATCTGGTGCCGCTCTTACTGCGTTTAAAGAATTAGTTTTTCGCCAAGGGCCTGGCGATCTTTCAAAATTGCCACTTGCAAAATCTTCCCTTGATGTTGCCGCTCTTCAGAGTGGTTTTATCCACAAAATCAACACAGAGGCGGTTGGTCTTGCGTCCATTGAACTCGGCGCTGGTCGGCGAGTTGCTTCAGATAAAATCGACATGACCGCAGGAATTGAAGTTCTCTGCAAACTTGGAATGAAAGTAGAGGCCGGTCAGCCGATTTTCAGAATATTTGGAAACTGTGAGGAAAAATTCGAGGGCGCACGCCAACTCCTGCTAACTGCTATTGAAATTAACGACGCGCCACCAAAGGACCTCTTGCCATTAATCGTGAAGGTGTTAACGTAATTTAAGGGGTTTTCATGTCTCTAGTAGAAAATTTGAAAGAATCCGTAGCCTACATACGAGAGGTGAGTAAACTACGCCCACGCGTTGGCATTACACTCGGCTCAGGGCTTTCTGGTTTTGTTAAGGGTGTTCAAGTAGAAGCCACTATTCCATATAAAGATATTCCACATTTCTCGCCGTCTTCAGTAGAGGGGCACCCGGGCAACCTTATACTTGGACACGTCGGCCAAACACCACTAGTAATCTTACAAGGACGCATTCATTTTTATGAAGGCCACACAATGGATAAGGTGGTTTACCCGACACGAGTTGTGGCCCAGCTTGGTATCGAAAAACTCATACTCACTAACGCCGCAGGCGGGCTTGATCCAGATATGCAGCCTGGTGATTTTATGTTGATACGTGATCATATTAATCTCACCGGCACGAACCCACTCATTGGCCCCAACATTTCTTCACTTGGTTTGCGCTTTCCGGATATGACTTCTGCTTATGATAAAGAGATGGTTGAAAAAGCCGCAAGCATACTGCGCGCTAAAAAAATTCGTCACTCTGTTGGAGTATATTGTGGAGTCACGGGGCCAACTTATGAAACGGCTGCAGAAGTTCGCTACTTACATCAAATTGGCGGCCATGCCGTAGGCATGTCTACTGTTCCTGAAAATATTGCAGCCAAACACATGGGTTTACGCGTTTGTGGGATTAGTTGTATTTCAAATCTAGCCACCGGACTTTCTCAATCTGCCATTACTCATGATGAAGTTAAAGAAACTGCATCGCGCGTAGAAAAAGAATTTATA
Source organism: Bdellovibrionales bacterium (assembly GCA_020434645.1). Lineage (GTDB taxonomy): Bacteria > Bdellovibrionota > Bdellovibrionia > Bdellovibrionales > UBA1609 > RBG-16-40-8. Next base: position 9,339 of record JAGRAK010000045.1, read on the forward strand.
GAATTTCTTTCTGAGTTTATCTCTGGCCTATGAGTTCATTCCCACGACTGCTAACTGGCGGAACAATCGTTACTCAAAATAAAAATCGAGACGTGTTTGTCGGCGACATTCTAATACAAAAAAATAAAATAGTTAAGATTGCAAAAGAAATCACACCCCCACATAACGCCGATATAATTGATGCTAAAAATCAGTTTGTGATACCTGGACTCATTCAAGCACACACCCATTTATGCCAAGCACTTTTTCGCGGACACGCAGACGATTTGCCGCTTCTAGATTGGCTGAAAAACAAAATTTGGCCTTTTGAGAAAAATCATAACGAAAATTCGATTCAGGCTTCGGCAAGAATCGGCCTCTACGAAATGCAGCGCCTGGGCACCACAACCATTTTAGATATGGCGACCGTACAACACACTGATTCGTTATTTGAAGAGGTTATTCGCTCTAAGATCCGTTACTTTGGCGGCAAATGTCTGATGGACTTTAAAAAATACTCCGGCCCGCTTTACGAAGATATCGACACTACGCTCAAAGATTTAGAAAGCCAAATTTCTAAATGGCACCAAAAAAATGATCTCATCGATTATGTTATATCACCAAGATTTGCGATCTCTTGCACGGACAGCTTGTTAAAAGAATGTAGCGCGCTACAGAAAACTCATGACTTACTTATTCACACCCATGCAAGCGAAAGCAAAGATGAAGTTGCACTTATTAAAAAACGAACTGGCTACAACAATATTGATTATCTTGCACATCTTGGCCTTTTAAATTCTAAAACTATTATTGTGCACGGCGTACATGTCACTCGCACTGAACTTAAAAAGATGATTCAGGCTAATGCAAAATTGGTTCACTG